>JAMDBV010000050.1:2416-8585 GCA_023487965.1 Patescibacteria group bacterium | reverse complement strand
GGTTCAAACACTTCTTCAAATAACACGATTACAAATTCCAATTCTTCTACCGGTAACACAACGAACACCTCAACAGCAAAAACGTACACTCTAGCTGATGTCGCCAAACACAACAGTTCCGCATCTTGTTGGACAGCCATAAACGGCGGCGTATACGATGTCACGGCATGGATCGATCAACATCCCGGCGGACCCGACACTATCACCAGTCTGTGCGGTATAGACGGCTCAGCCACGTTCGATGCTCAACATGGCGGTCAGAGCAGACCGGAGAATGAGCTTGCTACATTTAAAATCGGTAATCTAACAAAATAATATGAATAAAAGCCAAAAATACGCACCTTGGATATTGCGTCTCGGTATCGCATTTGTATTTGCCTGGTTCGGTACTTCTCAACTACTGAACCCCGCGCAATGGTCATCGCTCATCCCGCATTGGATAGTATCCCTCACAGGTATTTCTGCCGGAACATTCGTCATCCTAAATGGCATATTCGAAATCGTCGCCAGCGTATTACTCGCCGTGAACGTTTGCGTAAGATTGTTTGCCTTTCTTTTATTCCTGCACCTTTTCTCCATCGTTTTGGATGTCGGACTCACATCCATAGGAATCAGAGACATTGGTCTGGCGATTGCGGCGTTGGTCATTTCAATGCAGGCTACAAAAAACAACTCCGCACTTCAAACGACCATCGAGTAGCCGAGAGCGAAGCTTAGCGTGATATAATATTCATGCCATGTCCATATCCCTATCCGACGACGTAGTATCCCATTTCCGGCTGACGGCAGTACAAAAGACCGCGCTCAAGAAATTGGGCATACAGACCATTCTCGACCTCCTATATCATTTCCCCAACCGCTACGGCGATACGGCCAAGGTCCAGAATATAGAAACACTCGAACACGTTCCTCGCTTCCTCGCGCGCAAGCCGTCGTCTTTGGTCGTATCAGAGATCTCGAAACCGGCAAAAGCTTCCGCAACCATATCGCCCTCGCCGAGGGCAATGTCGAAGACGAAACCGGCGTCATACATTGCACATGGTTCAATCAACCCTATATCGCAAAAATCATACACAACGGTGACATGGTGCGCATCGAAGGTAAAGTTAGCGAAAGACGCGCCAAGAATGGCGGCAGATTGTACTTTTCCAATCCAAAAATAGAAACTGTCAACCATTTGCCGAGCGGCGTCGGTGATTCCCTTTTTGGATCCGACATCGACGAGCATTCACTGTATCCCGTATACCCGGAATCCCGCGGTATCACCTCTATCTGGCTGTATCACGCTCTGCGCAAAATATTCAAAACCGGCATTCTGGAAACTATTCCCGAAATACTTCCGCAATACATTCTGGACAAGTATCATTTACCGGGAATAAAAAACGCGCTCATCTTCATCCATTCACCGCTCAAACATGATGATGCCATCGTCGCGCGCAAGCGCTTCTCATTCGAGGAAATATTTACGATCCAATTGCGCAGTCAACGCGCACGCAAACAATACAGATCACAACATTCGCATATGATCGAGAATAATCCGCGTTTGGTCGATGAATTCATCAAACGTTTTCCATTTACCGCCACAGACGCGCAGAGGCGAAGCATAGATACGATTCTTGCAGATCTCTCCGCAGAACGACCGATGACGCGCCTCCTAGAGGGCGATGTCGGCTCCGGCAAGACCGCCGTGGCCGCCACGGTCGCATTCGCGGTTACAAGCACCAAACGCCAAGTCGCGTACATGTGTCCAACCGAAATACTTTCAAAACAACATTTCGAATCATTCATTTCGTATTTCTCATATCTCGGCATAGAGATCGGCCTAATTACTTCTTCCGGCTGCCGCAAATTCCCCTCCAAGGTCAATCCGAAGGGTTGGACCGACATTTCCCGCGCCCAACTCCTCAAATGGGTCGCAACCGGTCAGATAGCCATTCTGGTCGGTACTCACGCGCTCGTGCAAAAGTCCGTGAAATTCAAGAATCTGGCTCTCACAATCATAGATGAGCAACATCGCTTCGGTATCTCGACACGCTCCGGCCTGATCGACAAAGGCGGCTATGATGCTGTTCCGCACCTGCTTTCCATGACCGCGACACCCATACCGCGCACATTGGCGCTAACCATGTACGGCGACCTCGATATTACCCTGCTCGACCAATCACCATCCGGTCGCAAGCCGATAATCACAGAGATAGTCACGCCCGATCGGCGCAAGGATATATATGAACATATTCGCCAGGAATTGAAAAACGGCCGACAGGCCTATGTCATTTGTCCCAGAATAGATGAGCCGGATCCGGACAAGGAATTGGCGCTCAATGCGCGTTCGGTCAAAGCCGAAGCCAGACGCCTTCAAGCAGAAGTGTTTCCGGAATTTCATATCGATATTATGCACAGTCGTATGAAGCCTGCTGACAAGGAGAAGGCGATGGTTCGATTCAAAAACGGCGAAACGCACATACTCTGCGCTACGTCTGTGGTGGAAGTCGGTGTCAATGTGCCAAATGCGACCATTATAATCATCGAGGGTGCCGAGCGTTTCGGGCTCGCCCAATTGCATCAACTCCGCGGCAGAGTGTTGCGAAGCAATCATCAAGCTTATTGCTACGCATTCGCCGAAACATTATCCAAGAAATCCCTCGAGAGACTCAAGGCGCTCACGGTCGCCAAGAACGGATTTGAATTGGCTGAGCTGGATTTGTCGCAACGCGGACCCGGCGCTTTGGGCGGATCCCGACAATGGGGCATTTCCGACATCGCCATGGACGCTCTGCGCAATATGAAAATGGTCGAGGCCGCGCGCGAGGAAGCGAGGAACATGATCGAGAACGACAGCTTGCATGAATATCCGATATTGTCGGAATATGTATTGAGCGAACGCAATAAATTCCATTTCGAATAAAATTTGTCTATAATATACCTATGACTGGCAAGAACGTTGCAATCGGTATTTTCTTCTTCGCCTTCGGTTGGGGTTTGGCTTGGAGCGCCGGCAATGGTGCGGTTTTGGTGTTCAATAACGCTTCCAAAGGTATCGACTTGCGCCACAACGCGGATATGACGGCGTCGCTCATGTCTTCCCTTTTCGCATTAACCGATTCCGGCAGGAGAAATTATGCTGATGACTCCGACACAAGCACAACGAAGACTGATGACAATATCATCAGTATTACCGTTGTCGGCGATATGATGTTCGATCGCAATATTCGCCGTCTCGGCGAGGTGAACGGCTACGACAGTCTGATCGCCTCTCTAAGTCCGCAATTTCATTCATCGGACATTGCCATAGCGAACCTTGAGGGTCCGATAACCGACAATCAGTCGAAAACCCTCCTCGATGACAATACGATGACCGACTCATTCTCATTCACATTTGACCCGAAAGTCGCCACCGCATTGGCTGATGCCGGTGTCACCAGCGTCAGTCTCGCCAATAATCACAGCGCCAATTTCGGCAGTGCCGGCCTCGCTTCAACTCGTCAATATCTGCGCGATGCCGGAATCGGGTATTTCGGTTCGCCGGCCAATGCGTCTTCTTCGGAACAAATAGTGTGCAAGAAGGGTGCCCGCATCGCCCTCGTCGGTTATCACGAATTCGCGAGCGGCTTCGATAATATCGTCGACAGGATAAAATATCTGCACAATCAGGGATACTTTGTCATCGTTATGCCGCATTGGGGCATAGAATACGAAGCGAAGCCGACGGCAAAGATGATAGGCATCGCAAAGACTTTTGCCGATGCCGGCGCCGATGCCATCGTCGGTTCGCATCCGCATGTTATAGGCCAGAATGAATGGCTCGGCGATGTGCCTGTTTATTATTCATTGGGCAATGCCCTGTTTGATCAGTATTTTTCACCGGAGACCAAACGCGGAGAAATGATCAAGCTTTATTTGACCGTAAGGAACGGCAAAGCGATTCTCGACCACATCGAAAATCATTTTATAGACAGTGATCCGCACATCGGAGCCGTTGTCGAACCTCAGTAATACTACTATTGAACAGTTTGCCAGGGGCTATATATGTGATATATTTCCTGCATTGACATGGATAAGCGCGCGCTTAGCTCAGCTGGTAGAGCGACCCCTTGACGTGGGGTAGGCCAGGGGTTCGAGTCCCTTAGCGCGCACAATGATAATTCTCGGCATCGAAACTAGTTGCGATGAAACGGCGCTGGCACTCATTGAAGTACACAAGGAGCGACGCGAATGTCGTATCATCAATTCCCTGGTCCATTCACAGGCCGATCTGCATAGCGCATATGGTGGAGTGTACCCCACCCTCGCCAAACGCGAACATGGCAAAAACATTATTCCCCTTTTGCACAAACTCCTCTACGAAAACGGCAACGAATTGATCCATTCACGAGTCGAGGCTGGGGATTATTTGCATAAAATTTTGGAGCAGTTCAAGGACGATATCGGCGCGCAAAATCCCGAATTATTCAGTGCCTGCAACGATGCGAAATTCCTCGAACGAATACCGGCGATAGATGCGATCGCTGTCACCGAAGGTCCGGGTCTTGAACCGGCCTTATGGGTCGGCATCAATACGGCAAAGATTTTGTCGGCCCTCTGGCACAAGCCGATCATTCCAGTCAATCACATGGAGGGACATATTGTCGGATCGCTTTTGGAAGATACGGTTTTCGGCAAGATACAGAAACTCAAGGGTATCGACTTTCCCACCCTGGCTTTACTCATTTCAGGCGGTCATACGGAATTGGTACGTGTAGGCAATATCGGCGATTATAAGGTCATTGGCTCGACCAAAGACGATGCCGTCGGCGAGGCGTTCGACAAAGTTGCGCGGATTTTGGGATTGTCGTATCCGGGTGGTCCGCATATTTCGCGATTGGCGGATGAAGCGGAGAAAAGCGGGCTTGATATTAATAATGTGTCCGACAGTAATGTCCTCGGAACGGACATTTCGGAGGCCGAGGTCAGCAGACCGAGGCCGAGAACTAGCCCCGAGTCCCGCCGAAGAGGCGGGACGAGAGGGCGTATCCGTGAAGAGGACATTACTGTCGGACAATCACATGTGACTTCCCCTCTAGGCAATATCGACATCAAACTCCCACGGCCGATGATGAATTCAGGTACTTTGGACTTTTCATTCTCGGGACTAAAGACCGCTGTACTCTACGCCGTGAGAGACGCCGAGAAAGCGGGACAATTGGATGATTCATTCAGGAAGAGAATTGCATTGGAATTCGAATGCGCGGTTACGGAGGTGTTGAAGAAAAAAACGGAGGACGCTATCGAAGCGATCGGAGCAAATGCTCTCATCGTTGGCGGTGGCGTAAGCGCCAATACACGCATACGCCGAGAACTGGCAAATCTGGCGCATAAACACGACATACCGATACTTTTACCGACTCATCACATCAGCGGAGACAATGCGCTCATGATCGCTTTGGCCGCCGGTCTCAACCGTTCACCACATACAGACGATTCAACATTATCCGCAAAAGGAACAAAACGGCTGCGATAGCAAAACAAAATCCCCTTTCGGGGATTTTGTCTCGGAAATTTAACTACGTTTAGAATATACTCTTAAGAAAGTTCCAAAATCTCTGCAGTATATTTGCCTTTGTGACAGCGGCCGTATTGGTATTGTCGGTACTGTCATCCGTTCCGATGATCGGAGAAGGACCAACCGGAGTAGATGATGCCGAATTGTCAACTGTCGGAGCAACATTGGTATCGCTTGTATTCTCTATCGTCGGCGAAGCTGTCGTCGAACTCGGCACTGTCGGTTGTGCAGATGCTGTCACGACCGGTCGATTGCGATATGCCTGAATCTCGAGCGCCTCTTTGACCGTGAGATACATAGGAATATTACACGCCAATTCATTTATCTTTCTGGTGGTCGTAATATACACGACTCCGGATGGTTGATTCGCTCCCCACGGACCCATGACTGTATCCAGATATTTTGCCTGGAATTGCTTGACGGCATTCTCGGTCGCAAGATCGTATATGCCGTTTACGGTAATAGTCATCTTCTCATAATCCTTGAGGAAATTTTGCAATTTTGTAACCTCGGCAGGAGAATTGGCCCAACCGCGCTTCATATATGTCGTAATGAATGGGCATTTATTGCCAGTTCTCGCGGCATAACTGAGATAGTATCGATTATATATCGAACTTCCCGAAGAACTGT
>JAMDBV010000050.1:0-2406 GCA_023487965.1 Patescibacteria group bacterium | reverse complement strand
GGTAGACGGCGTACCTGCGCTGGAGCTAACGGCACCTACCGTGACTGGGCATTTATTGCCAGTTCTCGCGGCATAACTGAGATAGTATCGATTATATATCGAACTTCCCGAAGAACTGTAACTCGTACCTGATGACGAACCGCCGCTAGGAGTGTTGTTACTCGGAGTTGGAACGGGAGCAGGACCGGCGCTTGAACTTGAACCACCCACAGAAGGAAGTCCGGCGCTGGAACTAGAACCGCCGGTTGATGGTACCGATGTCCCGGCAGATGATGAACTTCCGCCGGTTGATGGGGTACCGGCACTCGAACTAGATCCACCTGTAGAAGGTAGTGACGCGCCAGCAGACGAGGAACCATCTCCGGTAGACGGCGTACCTGCGCTGGAGCTAACGGCACCTACCGTGACCGATGCCGGAGTAGCAATTGTCGGTGCAACAATTGGAGACGAAGATGGTGATGCCGATGGTGACGGCTCAATCTCAGCCAGAACGATACCAGGAACAATTGCCATACCAACGATGACTGCAAAAGAAACTATTGTTTTATTGATTTTATTCATATTTTCGAATTCTAGACTGATAATTTACTGTGTTCAGTAATATTGCGATTATATAATGTTATTGGAAAAAGTCAATAGTCGACGTATTTACACAATCAAATATGCTGCCCAGATAAAGATCCACCCCGCCGCAACCTAATGTCGCATGCGGGGCAAATGTGCTCGGACTATGAACCTCCATCTATTGGGCAAACACCTTGTAGAACTGGTTGGTCGTCGGCTTTGGGATTAATATCTGATCCCTGCCACTGAGAACGCCAATAGTGATCCATTGGCCAGGCACAGTACCTGATGTCAGTAATCGGTACGAAAGGCCAATCTCAGCATCTTTCATAACCAACATGAGATCGCCCTGCAGGTTTTCGGTGAGGTTGATCGTGATGGTCTTGGGGCGATTGCCTTTTGACAGCGTTGCCACCGATGAAACGCCAGGAATGACAGTACTGATGGCAACTTGATGCCGCCATTGCGAACCACGGTCATTGAACCACCTAGACGCACCGTCAATGTCGGCCTGCGTCTCCACCGTGAATTGCGGCATCATCACAAAAAAAATGACTCGACTACACAGAGCAGACGACGGCTGCCCAGAATTGAGCACCGTACCGTCAGACCTCCAGCCGACCGCCTGCGGGCCGTACGTTAAACCCGTAAGGTACAGAGTACCTCCGTTTCTGGCTGTACTTAGCAGACCAGCCGTACCTGCTGTTTCGTCCGAAAACGAATCGGCACAGAACGAGTCAAGTGAAATCGAGTCACTTCCATCCAAAGTGTATGCATACACCGCATCCCAACGGCTCAGGCCGCGAAGATCGCCTCCGGAAAGAATGACAGTACCCCATAGCGGAGTTTTTTCTGAATACACTAGATTGGTAACTGACTCCAAATAGTTGAACTCGGCGTACCGCGTTGAGTCTGTCAAAACCGTGTTCGTGTCGAGACCGGATCCATTCAAATCCGAAATCGCAAGGCTCGCAGGTCCCCTCCAGGGACCGTTGACCGATGCGAATTTCAGCGGGGTGACCTCGATCACCACGTTTGTAGGACCGGTACTCATGAGCCGGCGTGCCGTGTCCGTCGGCCGAACCCGAGCCATTGGGCCAGCCGACGACCACACCATCCTACCGACCACTGGGTCGGTAGTTGCATTGACCAGTGCGGTCACGAAGATACAGAGGGCGCACATCAGGCGCCCGATCGATGTTTTCATAGTTCTGCGTTTCTCTTTCGCCCAAGAATCTCCGCTCACCAGCCCCAAGGTTAGTGAAATCCACATGGATTTGGCGATTCCCGAGCCAATTCTTCTCTCTTACTACCAAAAAATGAGTCATTTGTCAATGGTGGCAAGGTCGGACCTCGCCACCACAGAATTGCGCGCCGAGGTCGGACCTCGGTATGCGATTATCCTCTGGCAAGGTAGGACCTCGCCAGGATCAGGTCAATACCCTCAATCCACATCATTCCGGGAAATAATGTCGTATAATATACGCAATGAATTTTGCACAATTGATGTATGCAGTATTCGCCGGTTTCTTACCATCCCTTGTTTGGCTGTCATTCTGGCTCAGAGAAGATATAGATCATCCGGAACCGCGCACCCTGATTGCCGGAACATTCCTAGCTGGCTGTCTGTCCGTCTTGGTCGCCGTATTCGCCGAAAAAGGTGTTTCGATTCTGACTACAGACGACACTATCCGATATACCGCTTGGGCCGCAATCGAAGAGACCGTGAAATTATTGACCGTTGTGATCGTTGCACTCAATAGTAAGTGGAATGATGAGCCAATCGATGCAATGATCTACATCATCACGGTCGCTCTAGGTTTCTCCGCTCTCGAAAATGCC
>JAMDBV010000041.1 GCA_023487965.1 Patescibacteria group bacterium | reverse complement strand
CTAAATCGAGTTGTCAGGTAGCTCTGAGTTGCGGTCAATTTTTCTCCAGTGAAATGATCCGTAGCGTTCAGGGTCGCATCGTTAACAATAGTCGGCGCGTTGTTGATCTGATTGACGCTGGGCAAAACCGACACTTGGAAATACAATTGTTTCTTCGTGCCGTTGCTGGCCGTATATGTGCCGACCGTCCCGGCATTCCATGCGATAGAATTGGTCGATGTCGAATACGAGACGTCCTCAGTGTCCGGACTCGTATTGCCGAGCCACGAAACATACGGAGGCAACGTGGCTGTCACCGCGACATTGTCTAGTGAATTGTTCGTATTGTCGATCGTCCATACGACGGTGTATGTGCTCTTTTCATCAGCCTTCGGCGGTATCGGACCGGTATTGTTGAATGGGCCCACGTTCCTCAGGATTGCCCCCGAGAGTGACGGTGCCGTTGATATGCGCACCGACCGAGAAGCCGCCGCCGTTAACGATTCCGGGACACCTGTTTCCTGCGTACGTCTGCCCGAAACAGTTGCCGTGAACGAAAGTGTCGGATTGACAACCGGTTTTCCGGCAAGACTCATATCCCGTGGCGTAACGGTGAAATTGACCGATCCGCCTTCGCCCGCCCCAACCGCGGCCAGTTTTTTCAGTGTCTGCTGATTCCAGATGATTTCATCAGTGGAAGATTTGAAATATCCGTCACCGGTCTGCACCAACGAACGATCATAAGCGGTTCCAGCCAGTTTTACGCTTATCTGCGCATCGGACACGGCACTGGGAAGGTTGTTGAACCATGACAATTCGACGCGTACCGGCTGATTGAAATGAGCAACGCTGAAATTACCCGTATCGTTATTGTCCACAGTAAGCCCAACCGTCATAAATGGCTTCTGAATAACGATATCCTGCTCAGCCGAAACGAACTGCGTACCTATAACATTCGGATTATTTATATTTTGCGCGCCGACATTGAATCGAAATACGCGAGAGTCGGTATCCTCACCTTGCAATTTGCCGTGAATGATAATCGTTTTCTCGGCGCCGGCCGGTATGTCACCGATGCGCCACGTCGCATTGTCGGGCAATGATTTTAGGTCCGAATTCAAAAATGTATAACCAAAAGGATAACTCGCCGAGACCAGTACGTTCTTGAGCGTATTTGTCGAATTGGACTTTATCGTCACCTTGAGATCAAATTCTTGGCCGGAAGTTATTTCCTTGAATGATGAAACCGACATGTTGACCGGTGAAGAATTGATCAGTACCGAATATATACGCTTTTTCGTATATGAAGACGATGAATCTTTGATCTGGTACGTGAGATCCGCTTCGATGCTCTTTTCGACATTTTCTTCTCCAAATATGATCGCCTGTACCGTGCGCCTGATCTCGCCACCGGCCGGTATGTCACCGATGAATTCCCTTTTTACGCCAAGCTCATTTGTGGGATTGGCGGGATCTGTTGCGCCGGAAGGAAAAGATACCGCTAGATCAGCCATGGCGAGGTCGACGGAATTGTTGTTCTTTACGGCGATGTCAAATGTAACCGGTGTGCCTCCCGGAATAGAAACCGGGCCGTTTATGGATATGTTTATATTGTCAGCGGATATGAGATTGTTTCCATTGAAAAAGAGGTATGCGCCAAGCCCAACCGCGGCAACACAGAATATGATCGAGCCGATAAATATTTTTGTTATAAATGACATGGAATGATCTTCGTATTGTTCATTAAGTTTCGGTTCCGACAAATCCTCGGCGGGTCTGTCCCATGCCGTCTTTATGTCTGTTGACATATTGCCGAAACGCAACTTCCTCCTCGTCCGCACATCGGGCGCGCCTCTCGAATATAGAGATTCGCTAAGGTTGTCGATCTTATCTCGATCTTCTGAATTCACAAAGATATTTTACTATAACAATCCACCCCCGTCTATTTGCATTTATATTTTAATAGTGTACACTGGAGTTCTATTTGGCATTCGCCACGACCCCATCGCGAGATGGGGGTCTATTTTTATGTAATGTGATAAACGAATCAACCAATTTTTCGTAATCGTCTCCAACAATCTTACCCACACGTTCCTTCAATCTCTTGTAGCTTACGACCCGCCCCTGCGCCAACTGTGCATTTTGAGGTAGTCCGTCATGGACAAAATTATAATACCATGTACCGAATTTACGTTTACTCGTTAGAGGTATGGCAAAAAATGAAAACTTGTCATATTTCTTCATAACTAGAACAGGCCTAGTAAACTTGGTACCTTTACCGTTTGCTTCTATGCCAATATTCTCGCCGATATAACACCACCAAATCTCCCCTTCTTTGAAAAAAGGCGGTACATGTTCTGAAACATGTAACTGTTCTTTGAGCCCTATCCATTCCAAAAATTTCTTTATCATCGTCGGATTATATCACAACGATAATAATCACAACTGCGACTCCCTCAAAGCCCGATTAATATGAACATTGAGCGTCTTGCGCCGACTTTGTAATTCTTGGAATATGGATGTATCGATATAGGTGGCATTTAGGAGATCATCGAGGCCATCGATCGAACCGATATAACCGAGCGCGTGCAACATCCTCGCAACGGTCAAAGTCTCGAGCATCTCCATCGCCTCAATATCCATAGTATTTTTATCCAAGAATGTGATGGCCGCAGAGATGATGTCGAAGAGCCGGGGATTTGATTCTTCACCGTGCAAAAAGCGTTTGAGTAACATCGCCACTCTGGCCGGAATGACATACTGCGCGCTTGGCAAAACTGTGACACATGCATCAGCGAGACGCCACATCTCCCTGCCCCGAATGATTGCATACGAGCCCAATGACAAAGTCATACAGTGCGCCCGCAATTTTGATTTTTGCAATCTTATACCGGTTGCGATCGCGCCAACCAAACCAAAATCTCTGGTGAAAATATACAATATCCTATCTGCCTCCCGATAATCTCTAGCATCGATGACGAAACCGTCCGTCGTATGTTTACTATGCATATTATGCAACTTCAACGCCAAAATTGTTGCCCGATTTGAATTCCACAATTCCGGTCGCTTTGGCTATGGTATCGCGATATTTGTCTACCAACCCTTTCGAAGCTCCGTCGGAGATCAGAACCGCTTTGTCACCTACTGTCAGCCCTTTTTCCTTGCGCATATCCTGAATCTTGCGCAGTAATTCTCGCAAATCACCCTCTTCTTTTAGCTCCGGTGTGATGTCCGTGTTTAACACAACTTCGCTTCCAATCGAACCATCAAATTCGACCGTCTTCACATTGACCTCATCTTTCACCAAAGCGAGCAGTTCATCGCTCAACTTTGTCTTTTCATCTTTTACCTTCAATAGACTTAACGGCTGTCTCACGTTTATACCCGCTTTCATTCTGGCTTCGAGACCACGCGAAGCTATTTGCCGTATCACGGCCATATCGGCAAGCAAAGCGTCGTCAATCTTTCCCACTTTCGGCCAATCCTCGAGATGCACACTCTCCTTTTCTCCATTACATTCTCGGTATAGATGTTCCCCGAAGAATGGTGCGAGCGGAGCCATAACTTTTGACAATGTGATCAACACATATCCGGTTGTCTCGACGGCATCGCGCGTATCATCTCCTCCGGCTTTGAATCTGTCGCGCGAGCGGCGAATATACCATTGCGATAGATCCGCCACATAATCGCGGATAGCGCGTGTCGGTTCGAAAAACTTGTATTGATCCAAACCCTCTGATACTTCTTTGACTAGTTTGTGAGTGAGAGCAATGATCCATTTGTCTAGAATATTGTCGGATCTTGGAGTATTGGACAGGGCGTTCGCATCGCCGGAATACATCTTGTAGAAAGAAAGGACATTGCCGGCCAGATTGAAGACTTTCTTAAGGAATACATCGACTGTTTTTTCATCGAAATTTTTTGAATCGCCGGGCTGATTGACACTATACATCCACAGACGCGCCGCATCGGCACTGTATTTATCCATTATCGTATGCGGATTGACGATATTGCCTAGGGACTTGGACATCTTCTTGCCTTCCGGGTCTAGGATATGACCGAGACATACGACATTGCGATATGCCGGCCCTTTGCCGAGAAGTGTACCGATCGCGTGCAATGTATAGAACCAACCGCGCGTCTGATCGATAGCCTCGGATATGAAATGCGCCGGGAAACCAACATTGTCGATGTATTCCTTATTTTCGAAAGGATAATGATCTTGAGCAAATGGCATAGCGCCAGAATCGAACCATACATCCATGACCTCTTTGACACGATTCATCTCACCGCCACATTCACAAGACAATATTACCTCGTCAATATGCGGTCGGTGCAAATCCGTCTCGTATTCAGCATTGTGCGGAACGACCGATACGTCCATTTTCTTGATCTCGGCATTACTTATAAATTCATTGTCTCCGCGCAATTCGATCGACTGTTTTCTGTCGAGACCTTTTGCGGCGGCGCAAAGGAGAAATATCGGAGTCTCATGGCTGATGATCAAAATATTTTTACCGGAATAACCGCTTTCAATATCATAAAGGAAATCACCCATGCGCTTTTTGATATCGGCATAATTTTCCCCACCCTGAGGACCATATACGAAACGATCCTTGCCGCCAAACTCCGCCAAAAAATCGTCCAATGATTTTCCGTCCCATTCGCCTGTACCCAATTCGCCGAGACGCTTGTCGGTAATTACCTGCACATCCTCCATACTCGCTTCTTTCACCAATATCTTGAGTGTATCCTCGGTGCGCGTAAATGGCGAAACGAAAATGATATCAAATTTCTTCCCGTTCAAAGCTTTCGCACTCGCCCTTACCTGTTCCACACCCTTTGCGGTCAAATGGTGTTTTACCTCCGGCTTTCCGCTCAAAATGCCTTTTGCATTATTCTCCGCCTCACCGTGTCGCATGACGAAGTATTCATTTTTGGCCGCTTTAGAAATCTCCTCGATCGAGCCGACGACTTTGCGTTTGCCACACTCTCGGCATATCCATACCGGCAAAGGCGTACCCCAATAGCGCTCGCGCGAGATCGCCCAATCTTTGACTTCCGACAACCATTCGCCAAATCTACCCTCTTTGATATGCTCCGGTTCCCAATGAATATGTTTATTGCCCTCAACCAGCTTGTCGCGCAATTCCGACATTCTCACATACCAAGAATCCCGCGCATAATATATAAGCGGCGTCTTACATCTCCAACAAAATGGATAGCTATGCTCGTATTTCTCTTTGGCAAACAAAGCGACATATCCACGCTTATCCGAAGCGAAATCTTTTATAATAGCCACATCAGTATTTGGATCTTTGACGAATGCACCTTTAAGGAAACCGGTAAAATCCTTGAATGTACCGTCGTCGTTCACAAGATGGAATTTCGGCAAACCGACATTTGTGCCGAGCACAAAGTCATCCTGACCATACATAACAGCAGTATGCACTATGCCGGTACCATCGGTCGTCGTCACAAAATCAGCCGGATATACCTTGTAGGCATTTGCCATTTTCTTCTTCTCATCACCATCGATATTTTCTCCGATGAATGGATACAATGCCTCGTATTGTGAGCCGACAAGTTCTTTACCTTTGAATGTTCTAACTGTTGAATATTTCATTTCCTTGAGCGCCATCAAACGTTCTTTTGCCAAAATGATGTGCTCGCCACTTTCATTCAATGCAACTTCGACGTAATCAATGTCATTATTCACCGCCAAGCCAACATTTCCAGGCAATGTCCATGGCGTTGTCGTCCAAGCCAATAGATATGTCGGTGATTTCTGATCGACCGCCACTCCATTCATGGATATGACTTTGAATTTTATATATACAGAGAGATCTTTTACATCCTGATATCCTTGCGCCAATTCGTGTGACGACAGAGCGGTACCGCAACGCGGGCACCAAGGTACGACTTTGTAGTCCTTGTACAGGCGACCATCGGCATCAACTCGCTTCATGATATTCCATAGCGATTCGATATATTGCGAACGATATGTCACGTATGGATCTTTGAGATCTACCCAATATCCCATGCGTTCGGTGAATTCTTCCCATTCATGCACAAATTTCCATACACTTTCTTTGCACTTTTCATTGAATGCGCCGATACCGTATGACTCTATTTCCTTTTTTGATTTTAGGCCGAGCTCTTTTTCGACTTGGATCTCTACCGGCAAGCCATGGGTGTCCCAACCACCTTTCCGGCGCACGTGGTATCCGCGCATAGTTTTGTAGCGCGGTATTGCGTCTTTGAAAGCGCGAGCTTCGAGGTGATGCATGCCGGGATGACCATTGGCGGTCGGCGGACCTTCGTAGAATACAAATTCGTCCTTTCCCTCATTCTTGGCCAGACTTTTCTCGAAAATTTCATTTTCTTTCCAGAATGCGAGTATTTTCTCCTCGCGCTCGGCATGAATAGATTTGCCGGAATTTGGTGCGAGTCATACGGCATCGGCGATATTCTTATTGTTATCCTTTCCCTTATTCATGCCTTACAGCTTAATGCAAAATCGGGTGTAATACAATGTTATTTCACCTATAGAGCTCTCTATGTCGACCGATATTTATGAATCTGACGGTATCATCATCATATTGCTCATATATCAATCTATAATCTCCAGTAATGTTTATACTTTTATAATTGCGAAGGTAACCGTGCAATTGATGATTATTCAGTTCCACTGAGAACGGATTTATCATGAATAATTGAACACGCATTTTGAGCATAGCGACAACCTTTGGTGGTAATTTGTTTACCGCCTTATCAAATCGATTTGATGTTACTATTGTCATACTATATCTTGAGATGCCTGAACAATTCTTCAGCATTTGTGAATCGCTTTGGATTGGGATCCTTGTCCATTTCAGCGCTTATCTGTTCCATTAGCGCAATACTTCTCTTGCTCGGCATTTTCTCGGCGCTTACCGAGAATTTTTGTTCCTTTATGAATTGCCTAAGGAAAGCGTTGATTACGGTCGAAAGAGATAGGCCCAAATCATCCGCAAGCGCTTTTGCTTCGCTCCTAATAGTTTTTGGCATTTTGATTGTTAGTGTGGTGTACATTTTATATGATTTATATGGTGTAATACCATTATATGTACGATGGTATTATTGTCAATCTGCACAGCCAACCATATCGCGCCGTTTTCGCACTATCTTGCATCATCCTCATGTTCCCTTATGTCACCATCGTATATTATTATGTCACCCTCGCATCTTATTGTGTTATTATCGCATATTATTGTGTCATCCTCGCGAAGGCGAGGATCCACGTCAAACCACAATCCATTTTGCTAGACAAGGCTTTGAATTCGGTTCTCACACCTGGATCCTCGCCTTCGCGAGGATGACACAGACGATGATGACGCAGATACAACAAAAAGGCCGGAAGGGTTTGCAGTCCCCTTCCGGTATCGTGAGGTCAAGTCATGGTCGTGCCATGTCGAGCGTCTGAACTTCGACCCGAGTCTGGGCCTGGTGAAAAAGCACAAATGCCGCAAGCATTTCATGCGCACGATCGACACCGTGCCCCGTCCGTTCAGCGATTTCGACACTCTGAACAGCACCTCTCACCTCCTCAACACTGCACCGATGAAGAAGTTCCAAACGGCGATCGTCCAATTGGCTTAACCTGATCAGGAGCCGATCCTCTCCCGTGGTAATTTCTCGTGCAACTCTTAATATTTTGGCCCGTTCTTCCGGGCCCAGTACGACAGTCACAGGTGTACTCATACACCCAACACCATACCACAAAAGGCCAAATAATGCAAATCACATCCTCTCCGGCACTCCTATACCGAGCAACCACAGGCCTTTGACGATCACATTCCGGAACGCTTCAGTAATAGTGACATAATACGGCGAAAGCGGATCCGATTTGTCCACTATCTTTTGTTTGGCATAAAAACTATTATATTCACCCGCAAGCGCCATGAGATAATTCGCCACATATTGCGGAGCAAATTCCCTACAAGCATTGTCTGCAATCTCTCCGAAGCGAATGAGTAATCGCTCAATATCATGCACTTTCCAATTCTCTGGAAAAGTGATTCTTGACAAGTCATGTTCAGGATCAATACCCTCATCTTTTGCCTTTTTCAATACAGCGCCAGCGCGCACGGTAGAATATTGCAGATACGGACCGGAATCACCTTCGAAGGAAATCGACTTCACCGAATCAAAGATGATGTCACCACCGATCGCCTGTCGTAGTATCGTATACTTGATGGCGCCGATCGCCACTATATCAGCCACCTGATCGTCGCTTTGTTGGTCCCCTTTGGAAAGGGCGTGGCGCGAATCGCCGGAGGATTCTTGTCCCATCTTTTCCATAACCATATCTTTTATCTCATCGATGAGACCTGTACCCGAAATCACATTACCCTTACGCGAAGACATTTTGCCGTGAGCGAAACGCATCATGCCGTGAGAAATATGTTTTGTCTTACCGGCAATATTTTTTTCAAAAAGATCAAATACTTTTAGCAATACCTTGAAATAGTCACTCTGCTCATTTGCAGTCACGATGATCGATTGATCGAGATCAGGATATAGTTTAAATTTCTCGACATTCAAGCCCAATTCTTTCGTCTCATAAGTCGGCAGGCCTTGAGAATTGATGAAGACTCTCGTATGCAAACCGTATTTCTCTCCCGGGAATATGATAGCACCATCACTTTCTTCAAGGATTCCCTTTTGGAGCAGGCCTCGCGCGATCGCTTCCCCATTCCGGCCTTCTTTGCCTTCGAAAAAATAATTGTCGAACTTTGTACCCAATCGTTCATAGACCTTTTCGAAAGCATCGAGACTTTCTTTGCGACCTCTATCATACAGCGCATTTATCTCTTCATCCTCT
>JAMDBV010000010.1 GCA_023487965.1 Patescibacteria group bacterium | reverse complement strand
CCTGGACATCACCGAGAAATACTCCCAGCGTGAATTTTTTGTCATGGTCCGGACCCTCTTCCTTGAGAGTACGATATGAAGGTGTAATACCGACTTTCTCCTGCGCCCTTTCCTGAAAACGGCTCTTGGCATCAAGCCATGATTTGTTTTTTACGATTTCTTCTATATCAATCGTATTTAGCAAATGGTCGGAAATAAAATTGGCCGCCGCATTGTAACCCTGATCGAGATATATCGCGCCGATAATCGCCTCCACGGCATTGGCCAAAATAACGCCACGGGCGCGACCATCGTCCTTGGCCTCTCCTTTTGAAAGAAGCATGTAATCATTGAGACTTATCGACTGTGCCACCTTTGTCAGACTGACTGTATTGACCAGAGCCGAGCGGAATGCCGTCAATTCTCCTTCTGCTTTTTTCGGATATTTCCTGAATAGAAAACTGGTCACAACCAATTCCAAAACCGCATCACCGAGAAATTCCAAACGTTCATTATGTTCCATTCCTGATTTGCGATTCTCATTCAGGTATGAACGATGTGTGCACGCATGACGCAACAGATCGATGTCGTCAAAATGCACTCCGATTTTTTTCGCGAAAGATTCAAATTTGATTTGCATTTTACCCTTGATTTAGGATATTCACCGCCTTTGTCACTATCGGCAGAATATCGTTATAGAAATTGAGGTCAATAATATCAGATACCTTGAACCATTTTGCATCGTCGAGACCCGGTTTCTTGGCCAGAATAAGTTTCTCAAACTTGGCCTCAACCATATAATAATGAACTTGCTTTCTGATCTTGCCAATTTCCGGATCATTGGCGATATATTCATTCGATCCAAGATCCGACTTCACCGTAACATCCAAACCGATCTCTTCTTTGACCTTGGCTACCGTACCATCACCCGGCTCGACACCTTCGGGAATCTTCCCCTTAGACAGCGTCCAATGCCCAAAGACATCGTGAACAAATGCCATATATATATCCCCATCATGCCTAGCGTATACTACAGCTCCACCCAAATGTTGTATCGGCATCTCCTCATAAGGCACATCCGGCCTTTTCTTCTTGGTCGAGACAGCGTCCTTGCCCGGCTCACCCATTTCTTTGTAAACAGCACCCAAAACGCCGTTTACGAAACGTCCGCTCGTCTCACCGCCAAATGTCTTTGCCAATTCGATCGCTTCATTGATAGCAACCTTGGACGGCACTTCATTCCGGTCGGAAAAGAGCAACTCAAACAAACCGATGCGCAATACATTGCGATCAACCGTGGAGATCTTATCTATCGGCCAATCGGGCGCGGCTTTGACGATGATATCGTCTATCGCCTGTTGATTCGCGATAATACCTTTCATCAGGTTGCCGGCAAACGAAACATCGTTGACGCCAGGGGCGAATTCCTTGGCATTAGCATTGATGATTTCAGATGGGTCGGTATTACGACCGCGAAAATCCCACTCGAAGAGTGATTGCAGTACTATTGATCTGGACAGGTGGCGATTGGCCATAAAAAGATCCTCTTAGTTTCACCATTACGATCCATAAACATTCAAATCTGTTTTTTATTTCTAATTATCCTGACTATTCAAATTAGCCGTTTTCGGCCAATTAGATCAATTAGGTCAATTAGAAATTATCTGGCGGTCTCTTTTTGCTTGGCCTTGGCGGTCTTACGAACTGCCTTGGCGGCAAAATCGACAACTTTCCTCCCCTTATAAGAACCGCAATTCATGCAAAGCATGTGGCTCCTATGCATCGCATTGCAATTCTGGCACTTCGAAAATCGCGCCGCTTCCAAGGCGTGATGTGAGCGTCTATTATCGCGGTGTGCCCGCGTTGCGCGCATTCGAACTACCATGGCGATAGTATTGCATATTCAAGGAAGTTACGCAATAGCCCTTGCCTACTTCGCCATATTGGTTATAATCCGAGCAATGAAGATTCTAATCGTAGAAGACGATGTCAATACAGCAAACGTTCTCAAAATGAGCTTGTCTGCCGACGCTCATACCGTCGAAGTCGCCAATGACGGCATCGATGGATCATTCTTGGCCAGGAGCTATGACTACGATGCTATAGTTCTCGACTATACATTGCCGGGCAAAGACGGTCTCGCCATATGCGATGAGGTCCGCAAAAATGGCAAGACAACGCCGATACTGTTTCTTTCTGTCACGGACGACATAAACGCCAAGGTCCAAGCGCTTTCCAAAGGCGCCGATGATTATATGACCAAGCCTTTTTCTCTCCAGGAATTGAATGCCCGCATCAAAGCCGTTTCGCGCCGACCAAAAAATATCAGAAAATCGGTCATTAATGTCGCCGATATCGTACTCGACAGTGAGAAACAGATAGTCAAACGTTCCGGCAAAGTCATACGTTTGACCAAAAAAGAATTTTGTCTACTTGAATATCTCATGAATAATGTCGGCGTAATACTTTCTAGGCCGATGCTTATGGAACATGTTTGGACCGCCGACAGTGATCCTTTGTCGAATACTATCGAAGCTCATATTGCCCACCTGCGCAAGAAGATCAATGCCGGCGGCAAACCGAACCTTATAGCCAATGTTCAGGGTCGCGGCTACATTATAGATACCGTATCCAACCTGAAGAAATATCCGATCAGTCAGTATTGAAAATTCATACTTAATACATACTCTTTTTATCCCGATTTTATACATTCTTAATCGGTTCTTAATGCGTGTTTGATACGCTAAATGTGCTATGTAGTCGCATAGCGTAATGGTGTGGAATTACCAGCGTTTATATGGTGTACGTTTGCGGGAAAATCACCCTAGTCTTTAGTAAGCGCCCTTACCGGGCACTTACTAAAGATCAGGCTAAATATTCAGTTTGCGATTCTTGGCATTATTCGCCTCTATCTGTACGTCGCGAGCGGCTTTACGATACAGACAAAAGTCACACGACTCATTCGGGAGCGGCAAAGTATCAGATTCTAGAGCGGCCTTGATCTCATTCAATTTCGGTTCGATCCATGACGTGTCGCCCTTGCAAGGCAAAAGCACCACATCGAATTCCAATTTTTTATCAAATGCCTCTGCATCCTTATTGCCATTCACGTATACGAAATACCCTGTCTCGGAGACATCGAATCCATTCTGGCGGAACAACCACTGATAGACCTCCATCTGTCTCTTGTATTGCTCACCGAGCCGACCTTCGAGGCTTATCTCCTCTCTTTTCGAAGTTGCCTTATAATCGACGATGATCAATTCGCCTTTTCTATTGACCCAAACATCATCGACACCGCCTCGCACAGAAAGGTTTGTAGGTTTATGGACATATTCCACACCGCGACGGAGCGAGTCGCGCCATTCGTCCATTTTCTCATGCTTGAAAGGTAGAGCGTCTATCTTGTATTTTTCCATGAATGGGTGGCGGGTCTGATCAGCGCGATGTATATCGAATTCCTTTTTGAGTAATTCATCTACGGCAACATTGAGTGTAAGAGGAAAGGACGGTGGTCTGGCGACACCGAGGCGTTGGTCAAGATAGAAGCATAATGGGCAATCGACGAAAAGGTCGATCTTGCTTCGACTGATACGAAATGGCTCTTTGGAGCCCGGAGTGTATAGTCCGCGTGTTTTGCGCGGTTTGTAATATTCGCTCATGAATGAATATTAACATACAGACGTTCACTATTCATAATACGCCCTCATTCTTCAACATTTTAGCCTTATTATTTCTGCCACGATTATAGCCACCGGTTTTACCATCGGACTTTATTACCCTATGGCACGGTATGTTCGGATCATAATTCTTGGCGAGAATATTGCCAACCGCGCGGTACGCATTTGGCCGACCAGTCATGGTTGCCACCTCTTTGTACGTCATGACATGGCCCTTCGGTATCCGACGTACGACTTCACGGACATTATCGGCAAATGTGACTTTGTTTGACTTTTGAGACATTTAAGTATTATATATGATTCTAGAAAGGAGGTGATGGCGATGAGGCACTATGCAAAACGGCGACTATGTCAGACACGACCGGTTCGACGAAGCCTTAGTAGCGCTTATACGATAATTGAAAGACAGATCGGTGAAAGTACTGAACGACGTGCCGCCGAAGCACTAAATGAGAAATGTAGAAATGGCACCCAACCGACATGGCTTAGACGATGGCAGCAATACGATAGATCATCGAAAGCCGACTGTATGGGTGTTGACTTTATTTTTTTCACCGATGTCGGTCGAATCTTTTTGAACACCAAGAGTTCAACGGTTTTCGCCAAGGCATTCGAGCTGGCCGGCAACCGCAATATCGTCACGGCGGTCGTAGACGTGCGGAAGGATCTCGATGGAATCTACCAAGATATCATCGGGCCTGTCGCAAAGCGTCGCGATGAAATCATCGCATATCGTGCCAAGAGGCACGCTCAGTAAACAGAGACGGCCTAGTGCCGTTTTCTCTTTGTTCAAATTACTTCACCTCCTCAACCGTTACCTTATTCATGACGACTTTGTCGATCGGCTTATCGTTACTATCGGTCTTGGTCGAAGCAATGGCGTCAACAACATCCATTCCGGAAATGACTTTGCCAAATATGGTATATGAATGCGGTAATGGCGTATCCTTTTGCATGATGAAGAATTGACTGCCGTTTGTGTTCGGACCGGAATTCGCCATGGCGACAGTGCCACGCACATATCCCGCCTTGGCGGATGGAGTATTCGGATCCAATTCATCGGCAAACTTATAACCAGGACCTCCCATACCTGTACCCGTCGGATCACCGCCCTGTATCATGAAACCATCGATCACACGATGGAAGATAATACCATTATAGAAACCTTGATTGGCGAGTTTGATAAAGTTGGCAACGGTATTTGGTGCATCTACATCGTAAGTTTCGAACACTATCGTACCCTTATTTGTTTCAATTGTTATTTTGTGCATGAAATTTTTATTAGTTTTTATACCTTGGGTGGCGGCGGCAATTTGATTTTTATTTACCGAAGAATCGGAAACAGAAGCGCTTACGGTAGAAGAAGCTGTATTCATAGGCGCGATGCTCGAAGCCATAGACTGCTCGATCTCTTCAGGCGACATTGGATATGGAGACTTATGGTCGAAGACAAACCAAGCGATAGCGATTATTGCGATGATGATTATCGTGCTGTATATGTATTTCATTTTTTAATTTATAAATTGAATAATTCTTTTATCTTTGATAATACGAGCTTTTCCGCTTCTTCAAGCGAGGTATTCAATATAGCGCCAGCGGCCGCCTTGTGTCCACCCCCGCCGATCGATGCCGCTAACTTTGATACGTCGAATCGCTCTGAATCTCTGGTTCTGAAACTAATCTTGATCTTATTCGGTTCGATTTCTATCATGAGCGCGCTTATATTCCAACCAATGACCGATTTTAGCTGATTTTCTATACCACTTCCGCTTGCAACCACAGGATCAATACCTTTTTCTACCAAACGTTTGTTGGGTATAGCCGAAATGACTACATTGTCATTCAGATACGTACCGATACAATCAAGAGCAACTGCATTGAAGTATATAGCATCCTTTGAATTGCTGTTCTCAAGTATAAATAGTGCCTTTTTGAAATCCGGCGCCACCTTCACAAGCTCCGTAGCACACTTTAGAAACCTATAATCAACACCTTCGTATTTGAACCCGCCGGTATCTGTATACATTCCCATAAACATATTTATTGCAATGTCATGATTGATTTCTATATTCCATACCAAAAACAATTGATACAAGACAAATGCTAATGCCGGCGAACTATGATCCACTAGTGTAATATCGCCATATAGCGTATTTGATACATGATGATCTATATTAATCGATCTTATTTGTAGCGGAAAATGTATATCACCTTTTCTTGATATCATTTGCTGACTCGCACTATCAAGACTGATGAACAGATCAAAATCGCTCAGATCGATTTCGAAGAAATTCTTATTGACAATACTATCCGCTCCGGGAAAATGCTTGAACGCGAGTGGTATTTCCGAATCCCCTTTAATTACTGTCACCTTCTTGCCCATACCTTCAAGAGCGAATTTCATCGCCAAAGCCGAACCGACAGAATCAGGATCCGGCGAAGGATGACAGTGCAACAAGATACGATTGGCGCGTTTTATCTCTTCCAGAATTATCGGCGCTTTTTCGGCTATTATCGGCGAAACATCTATATCTTTGGACATAAAAGTGATTGTATCAAAGAATTTTCAGAATTCATACTTTTTTCAATGAATATTTATCAGAATTTTATCTAGATTTCATCACACGTGTGTACTATAGATATGGGCCGGGGCAGGTGTCAATATTCGATCTCACCAACCGAATATTGCGGGTTCGACTCCCGTCCGGTCCATTACCATAAGACCGTTGTCAACGTTGACAGATTACGCCGATTCGATACAATTATCATGTCATTAATTGACTGGTGGATCGCATGGGTAAAAACCATCGGCCCGGCGAGAAATCGCCACGGTGAACAAAAACCGGCATAGCCGGTTTTTGTTTTGTGCAGAACATTCAAGGACTATTTTAGATCATTCGTGACTATTGCTGGCGTATAACTTTCAACTTTTCCTCATACTCTTCTTTGGAAATCTCGCCCTTGACAAATCGCTCCTTCAGCAATTCTTCGGCGGAGTTGCCGCGCAAATGCCAAGTCTTGCCCTTGCGAACGATTTTCACGATTATCGCTATCAATATGACAACGATAAGCACCTGGAATAAGATACCTATCATATTACCCGGCCAGAATCCATCACAAAAACCATTATTGTAATATCCCCACATCATTTTATTATAAGTTAGCTATTAATGCTTATATTGTACTATATATGACGACGATCCGGACAACATCGGTGCACTATATCTGCTCTATCGCATCGGCAAATCTTATCGGTATTTCAAACGCATCATCATTATTGGCCAATCCCGAAGGATTGTCCTTCTTGAGAATAACAGCACCGCGTCTGCAATATTCAGCTTCACATTCAGGCCTTTTGAATGACATTTCGGCATGAAAAGGCACATAATCACTCCGCATCCAATCGCCGTCGGCCCTGGCTATACCTTCGGCAATAATGCGCCCATCCCAATCGACAATCATTATCGGGAAACTGGCTTCAAAAAACCAATTTCCTCTCGCCTTACCGCTCACCGCGAACGGCGAGACGATATCATGATCTTTAACCGGATAATCCACGACGATCATATCTTTATAATTCTGCGACGATTCATCATTGGTATTTTGAGTGGTATTTCCTCCGGTATCATTATCGCCCGGTCTTTCGACGGCATATTTCTCGAGGGCGATAGTCATGAAGTACGACAGTACAACTAGAACCAAAAACGCCAATATCGCATACACGATTTTCTTCATATCTGAATTGTATCATATCCGAAGAACGGCATTCTATAATATATGCAAATATGCTATATTAGCGGCATGAAAAGAATATATATAAACGAGCTCAAGAACCATATAGGTGAGGAAGTGAGTATTTCGGGTTGGATCGACATACGACGCGATCACGGCAAACTCATATTCGTAGACATTCGTGACATGAGCGGCAAGATCCAGGCTGTCGCTCTACCAAACAACAAAAGCGCGCATGAAGCCGCGAGCACGGTCAGGCCTGAATGGGTTATCCGCGCCAGTGGCATAATCAATAAACGTCCCGAGAAAATGATATCCAAGAATAAAGAAACCGGCGAGATCGAGCCAAATGGCGATATCGAATTGGAGCTCAAGACCGTAGAAATATTGAACCAGGCCGATACTCCGGCATTCGACATCCGATCGAACGGTCTCGATATCAATGAAGAGATGCGTCTCAAATACCGCTATCTCGATTTGCGCCGTCCCAGAATGCAAAAGAATATCCGCAATCGCCACAAGATCATAAAGATGGTGAGAGATTCCCTGGACAAACAGGATTTCGTGGAAGTCGAAACGCCGATACTGACCCGTTCGACACCGGAAGGCGCACGTGATTATGTCGTGCCGAGCCGTCTATGGCACAGTAATTTCTACGCCCTTCCGCAATCGCCACAACAATACAAACAGCTTCTCATGGCCGGCGGCATGGAAAAGTATTTCCAGATCGCGCGCTGTTTCCGCGACGAGGATACTCGCGGCGACCGTCAACCTGAATTCACCCAGATGGATATGGAGATGAGCTTCGTCAAACGAGAAGACGTTATGGATGTGACCGAAAAGCTCCTTGTCGATCTAGTAACCAAACTGTATCCGCACAAGAAGATCCAAGAGCTTCCATTCCCCAGAATGTCATACAAGGAGGCAATGGAAAAATACAAGATAGATCGACCGGATATTCGCAAAGACAAGAACGATCCGGACCTGCTTGCATTTGTATGGGTCATTGACTTTCCATTCTTCGAAAAGACCGAGGAAGGCGGTTGGACGTTCACACACAATCCGTTTTCGAGACCAAAAGACGAACATATGCAAATGCTCATGGACAAGAAAAATATTGGCGATATTTTGACAACACAATACGATATCGTTCTCAATGGATTTGAGATCGGCGGTGGCAGTATTCGCAACCACGAACCAAATGCTTTACTCAAAGTATTTGAGATTATGGGTTACGCCGAAGAGGAAGTGCGCGAGAAATTCGGCCATATGTTACACGCGCTGGCTTCCGGCACCCCTCCTCACGGCGGGATTGCCTGGGGATTGGATCGGCTTGTAACTATTCTCGAAAATGAACCGAATATCCGCGAAGTCATCGCTTTTGCCAAAACAGGCGAAGGCAAAGATCCTATGATGGGCGCACCAGCCGCAATAGCTGATAAGCAATTGAAGGAATTGGGAATAAAACTGGCAAAATAATCACTTT
>JAMDBV010000014.1:5995-8918 GCA_023487965.1 Patescibacteria group bacterium | reverse complement strand
CGTCTTGATTGGTACGGCACCTAGTTATATTTTACAGCCGACAACTGACTACGAAAGAGAAGGATTGGTTCCAAACGTTACCTTCCCTGAAGGGGCTGTGATAGTTGGTGACGAACTCTTTGTATATTACGGAGCCGCTGATACGGTCACCGGTCTAGCGAAATGCAAACTCAATGATTTATTAGGTTATATCGAAAGTTTCAGAAAATGACGCTGTGCGGATCCATCAGTATATTATTAGTTCAGCCAATAGAAAACGTCTATTATTAGTCATGCCGCACAGTCTGAGACCGTGGCTGGGCACATTATAAATAGGTGTAAACAACTCATTCGGACAAAAATAAAAAACCGCCTTATGGCGGTCTTTTACTACTGAAGATTACGATCCCAGTATTATTTCACCGCGTCCTTGAGGGCCTTTGCGGCGCGGAACTTCGGAACCTTCATGGCAGGAACCTTGATGGCTTCTCCGGTGCGAGGATTTCTGGCTTCGCGAGCGGCGCGGGTCTTCACCGAGAAGATACCGAGACCTGCGATCGAAACTTCCTCACCTTTCTTGAGTGCGTCGATGATCGTATTGATCATTGATTCTACGGCTTGTTCGGCCTGAACCTTTGTTCCACCGAGCACACCATGAACTGCATCTACAATTGCTGCTTTATTCATATTTGTATTTTTAATGCTTTTAATTGGTCTCGGCCCGTCCGCCGCTTGGGTAAGAGCGAAAGAGACGAGTTCGAAACTACCCCTATATTATATATTAAGCCATATTTTAGGCAAACGATTATTAACAGGCCAAGAATTACACAATCTTTACGGATTTTTGTAAAAAATATTTCATATCGCATTTTATGCGTTAATTTATAGCATTCCCATAACACAAAACCACCCGAAGGTGGTCCTGTCTCTAATGTAAGGGAAGATTTATCTGGCGAATTCCACTGTCCTCGTCTCACGAATGACATTTACCTTTATTTCTCCTGGGTATTTCAGGTCTTTCTCTATCTTGTTTGCTATATCCCGAGCCAGTTTCTTGGCCTCCAAATCGCCGATTTCCTCTGGTTTGACGAATATCCTTATCTCTCGACCGGCCTGCAAAGCGTATGATTTCTCTATTCCAGGGAACGAATTGGCCAAGGCCTCAAGGTCTGTAAGCCTCTTGATATAGTTCTCGATATTGTCGCGGCGCGCACCCGGTCTTGCTCCGGAGATTGCGTCCGCAGTCTGAACGATGCGCGATTCGATCGTTTCATACGGATATTCTTCATGATGGGCCTGCATCGCCTTGATAACTTCCTCCGGCGCACCGAATTTCTGCAATATTCTGCGGCCAATCTCGACATGCGTGCCGCTGACTTCATGGTCCAAAGCTTTGCCTATGTCGTGCAAAAGAGCACCTGCTTTGGCGGTTTGGACATTGGCTCCCAATTCCTCGGCAATCATTCCGGCTATGTGGGCCATTTCGATTGAGTGTTGTAATACATTCTGGCCATAACTGGTCCTAAAGTGTAAACGGCCCAGAATAAGTAGGATTCTGGGATCGAGCCCAAGAACGCCGCATTCATAGGCAGCCTGTTCACCTTTCTCTTTGATTGTTTTATTGACTTCTTGCTTGGCCTTGTCGACTATTTGCTCGATGCGGGCCGGCTGAATACGGCCATCTTTGATGAGTTCTTCGAGGGCGACCTTGGCGATATGGCGTCTAACCGGATCGAATGATGATATTGTTATGGCGCCCGGTGTGTCGTCAACCAAGACTTCGGTGCCACTGATCCTTTCGAATGCTTTGATATTTCTACCTTCTTTACCGATGATTTTGCCCTTTACATCATCGCTCGGTATTGGAACGACTGTAGACATAACATCCGAAGCAACTGAAGAGGCGAGTCTCTGTATCGAAACCGCCAATATGTCTCTGGCGCGTTTCTCGAGCATTTCCTCGCCTTCGGCTTCGAGTTTGCCCATTCTTTTGAGCAGATCCTCCGCACTTTGCTTTTCGATGAGCGAGACCAATTCGGCTTTGGCGTCGTCGGCGCTCATCTTTGATATCTTTTCCAATTCCTGCTTGCGATGCTCTTCGAGTTTGTCCGCTTGTTCACGGATCTGTTTGATCTCTGCGACACGTTGTCTCACTGCCTCGACTTCCTTGTCGAGATCGCTTTGTCTACGATCGAGAGTATCTTCTTTTTTGATTAACCTTTCTTCGCTATATCTGATCTTATCCTCCTTCTCTTTTATTTCGACGCGAGCGTCCTCCAAAGTCTTGAGACTTTTCGCTTCGGCGTCCATCGTTATCTTCTTGGCCTCTTCTTTTGCAGCCAGAAGCATCTCTTTGATTTCCAATTCCATGGAGCCTTTTTTGCCGAGCGAAATGATAAGCCGCAGGTAATAACCAACAGCAATCCCGGCAACTCCGGCTATGGAGAGAAATAGTGCTACTAATTTTAATGACATGGCGGTAGGATCCGCCCTTTTCTAAGGTGAAAGCGTTATTTTATGAGCCTTTTTCGGTTTTTTTGCTTGCCAATACGGATTCATAATGATTTTCACGAATTCAAAGGGTGAATCAAAATTTAATTTGCTAACAATTACATATTACGATATTGAGCCATGAATGTAAAGCGCGTGATAAAATAACACGAAACGTTTTGTCGCGACAGCCACCTTGTCAAAAGTGACAATGAATGTTAATATTCAGGTAAGTAAAAATAACAATAAACATATGTCATCAATACTTATTCCAACCGTTATAGAAAAATCGAATTTCGGCGAAAGAGCATACGATATCTATTCACGACTATTGAAAGAAAATATCGTCTTTTTGGCCGGACCCATCGACGATAATGTGGCTAATATCGTAATATGTAATTGTTAGCAAAGTAAATTTTGATTCACCCTTTGGATTCGTGAAAATCAGTATGTA
>JAMDBV010000014.1:0-5985 GCA_023487965.1 Patescibacteria group bacterium | reverse complement strand
TCTTTTTGGCCGGACCCATCGACGATAATGTGGCTAATATCGTAATCGCGCAATTACTATTCTTGCAATCAGAAGACCCAAAGAAAGAGATAAATATGTATATCAATTCTCCCGGCGGCCATGTTTCCGCAGGCCTGGCGATTATAGACACGATGAATTTGATAAAGAATGATATCTCGACTCATTGTATCGGCCTTGCGGCTTCGATGGCGGCAGTCATACTTTCTTCTGGAACAAAAGGTAAACGCTATGCATTGCCAAATGCTGAAGTCATGATCCATCAGCCAAGTGGTGGAACGGAAGGGCAGGCAACTGATATAGAGATTAGTGCAAAGCATATCATAAAGATGAGGGAGAACCTAAACAAAATCTTAGCCAAAACGACCGGTCAGAGTCTTTCCAAAATCGAGAAGGATGTGGACCGCGATTTCTTCATGAGTGCCGACGAGGCCAAGAAATACGGATTGGTCGATCAGGTACTCGCTACGGCCAAGAAATAGTCTCTTATGAGATTGCACCGTTTCTACATAGAAGGGAATATTGGCGGCAAAACTGAAGTAAATGTGGAACAAAAGGCGCTGCTCAATCAGTTGCGCAATGTTTTTCGTCTGAAAAGCGGCGACAATCTAGTATTATTTGACGGTTCCGGCTCGGACTTTGTCTGCAGGATAACCGATATCAGTAAGGAGCGAGCCGCTTTGCATATAGAGGAGGTCGTGGCCAGCAAATACATGCCGATGCGTAAGATTTCTTTGTACGCATCAGTGATCAAGAAAGACAAATTCGAATGGATTGTCGAGAAAGCGACAGAGCTTGGTGTCAGTGATATCATTCCGATCCTGTCAGATCGCAGTGAGAAAAAAGACGTAAACATGGATCGCCTGAATAAGATAGCGGTCGAAGCGGGTGAACAATGCGGCAGAGGAAATGTACCGATCATTCATCCTGTCGAAACGCTTGATACACTGATTTCCCAAGTGGCGCTCGAGGGCGCGACCCGTGACTCGGGCTACAATGCGGTCTTCCATACCGATGCTGATATTTTGCCGAGGTCCGGCCTCGGTACGAAAATTAAGCCACTGAACATGTCCGACATCGGTATATTCATCGGACCTGAAGGCGGTTGGACCGATAGGGAAATCGCCATGTTTCGTGACGCAAATATAGATATACGCGGTCTGGATAGGCAAATATTGCGCGCTGAGACTGCCGCCATAGTTGCCCTATCATTATTTTGTTTTTGAATTATTATCGCCTGTATTTACAATACGATACTAATTCTTGGCTTGCTCTAAGAACTGATATACTTTCTCATTGGAGAGAATTGTCTCGGCATATACTCTGACGCTTTCTTCTTTTGCATCCTTGTAATGTTGCATAATGTGTTTGATCTCTGCCTCTATTTCATTATTGTCCGGCGATATCTTTTCTTTTGCGGCGATTGCATTGAGGATCAATTGTAATTTGGCCTTTTTCTCGGCATATGGACGCCATTCCTTGCGCACATCCTCTATCGTCTTTTTGGCGTGCTTGAGATAGTCGTCCATCTTTACACCCATTCGTTCTACATCATCTTTGAATTGCGCTTCGGTACGGTTAAGTTCGCTCTCGACCAGAACGTCTGGCAATTCGAGCTTGATTGCATCTACTAGCGCATCCGAAATCCTTATTCGCATCTTTTCTTTGGCTTCACGCTTCTTGTTTTCACCGATCATTTCCCGAACTTTGATTTTGAAGTCATCGACACTTTTGAAATCGGCACCAAGTCCGCGGACAAATTCATCATTGAATTCAGGTAATGAATCGAGAATTGCCTTTTCGTGTTCTTCGGGTGTCATTTTTTCATGGTCATGACCTTCGTGTGAAGCGCGAGACTTACGTACCTCGAGAATCGCATCCTCGACATCTTTGTCACTAACCTCTATCTTTTCCTTGCCAGCCTTGGCTATCTCTTTTGAGGCGATATCTTTGTATTCCGGCAAGGTCAATTCCGGAATAATTGCCGTCACTATCCTGAATTCGAGAGGGTTGCCTTTGGCTAGCTTGGTAATCTGAACAGATGGTTTACCGATAGCGTCTATTTTATTGTCTATGATTATAGAGACATAAGCCGGTGATATGGCCAATTCCGCCATTCCGTCTAGAATGGCCATCTCGCCGATCTTTGATATTAGTACATTTTCCGGAATCATTCCTTTGCGGAAACCGTCGATACTTATATTCTCAGATAGGTTTTTGACGGCATTCTCGCGGTATTTTTCCCATATTTCACACGGTACCGAGCCGGTGATCTCGATTTGTGACTTGTCTAATTTTTTTATAGCTATTTCACCGTACGTTTTGTTTTTATTTTCCATATGCAGAAGAGTCTACACGCAAACCATTCACATGGCAAGTAAGTGTAACATTGGTCAAATACTGTGTTCTTGCGATAACAAAAAGACCCTTAGATATGGGTCTTTTTGTTATCTATCGAAAAGTGCTTAGAAGTTCTGGCTGTCGAGACCGTTTAGGGCCGAATTGAGGTCGTTGTTGAGGGATTGGACATCATCGGCTTTATTTGTTACCGGCGTTACACTGGCTGTCGGTGTAGCCATTCCGGCCATCTGATCTGTTGCAGACAACTCACTAGTGGCGGTATTTTGTTCCGGAACTATCGGCGACTGCTTGTTGAGCTTCGAACCGAAGATGTATAGAGCGGCTACTACCAATACGATAACGATTACCAATGTGGCGATTATCGGTCCAACCTTTTTATGCTCATGGTTGCCGCTAAAATCGGCTGGCATCGGGGCGGGTGAAGTCACAGTCTCATTTCCAGGTTGCGGATTTTGATTGTTTATAGGATCCATATGTTTATTGAATGTTAATTATTCATTTGTGGCAGGTGTAGTAGAGCCGGAAGCGGTGTTCCCGAGCTTTATACCCATGGCATGAGCGATCGCCTCGACTGTGGCGACCAGATCTTTGCGAGCCTTAGTTACGGCTGCTATGGCACCGGCGCCTATTTCTCTAGGTTTGGCGAGGTCCACCTGAGCGGTTGTGCTGGCTGTTGGCGCCGGAGGCACGTAGTTGGCTACGGCATCGATGGTATCCTTGGCGGCACTTATATCTGTCACCGCCTGTGCCAATAGACCCTTGGCCTCGGTCATATTTCTACCAGCCGCCTCAGCCTTTTCGATCCTGTCTCCGATACGGCCGGCGATTTGTTCCAGGTTGGAGATGGATAGATTTAGTTGTTTGACCAATGCTTGTTGTCTGATCCTGAATACATCCATGCGTGCATTACGCAGTATTTCGCGCCTCTGTGCGGTGCTCGACGCACCCTCGGCCTCCCGCGTCGCATCTTCGCGGGCATTTTCTACGCCCTCAATACGACGTTCGCGGATATTGGCACGCTCTTCGGTGGTTGAAGCACGGATAGCCGCTCCGAGCGGTTGTAATTTCTGGGAAGTTGAAGCGCCTACGGCCCTTTGTTCCAAGAGACGGTTCCGTAATTCGGCATTATCGCCGGCATTCTCTTCGCGAGTCTGGATGGTTGCTCGCAAGCGGTCTTTTATGGTGTTTACCGCCGGAACGGGAGCAGAAGCGTCAAGACTGGCGCCGATACTCGTTGCGGCCGATGTATCCATAAGGGTTTGGGCCTTGCCAATGTTCGTCGTGGCCATAAATATTATGGCGATTGCGAGCACTGTGGCCGGTATGGTGAATATTTTCTTCATTTATTTTTTTATGAACGAATAACAATAATAATGTGCCGATGAACGACATCACTATTATGGCACTCATGATGTGATATGGGAAGTTGATATATGCACAACATGTTGACGCATCCAGAAGTGAAAAACACAAAAGGCGTTATAGAACGCCTTTTGCCATAAGCATTTACGATTGAAATGCTTGTTGGACTCTCTAAATGATGAAGGAAACTATTAGAAGCGCCACGATATTCAGGATCTTGATCATCGGATTGATGGCCGGACCGGCTGTATCCTTGTAAGGATCGCCAACGGTATCGCCGGTTACGGCGGCTTTGTGGGCATCGGAACCTTTGCCACCATGATTGCCTTGCTCAATATGCTTCTTGGCATTGTCCCAAGCGCCACCACCTGATGTCATGGATATGGCCACGAAGAGTCCTGTTATGATCGAGCCTACCAACATGCCCCCGAGCGCCACCGGTCCCAATATGAAACCGACGATGATAGGGGCCAGTACAGGGATAAGTGCCGGAATGATCATCTGACGAATTGCTGCGGATGTTACAATATCGACCGCACTTCCGTAATCAGGCTTGGCTGTGCCTTGCATAATACCCTTTATTTCCCTGAATTGTCTGCGGACCTCTTCTACCACTTTGCCGGCCGCCCTGCCAACCGCTTCCATCGATAGAGCAGCGAAGTAATAGGGCAACAGACCGCCGATGAATAGGCCCACGATAACCTTTGGATCGCTTAGGCTAAATGAGAATGAATTGCCGATTGCTTCCGTGTACGAAGCGAATAGTACCAATGCCGCCAAACCGGCCGAACCGATGGCATAACCTTTGGTGACAGCTTTTGTTGTGTTGCCAACTGCATCCAGGGGATCGGTGACGTCGCGTACTTCCTTTGGCAATTCGGCCATTTCCGCGATACCTCCGGCATTGTCAGTTATAGGGCCATACGAATCGATTGCGACTATAATTCCGGCCATGGAAAGCATGCTCATTGCCGCGATAGCGATACCGTACAATCCACCAAAATGATGTGCCGCCAATATACCGACGACGATGGTGATAAGAGGCCATGCTGTTGCCTTCATTGATACGGCTAGGCCTTGAATGATATTCGTGCCATGACCTGATATCGAAGCTTCAGCAATCGACTGAACGGGCTTGTATTTGGTCGAAGTGTAATATTCTGTGATATAGACGATTGCAGCTGTTACGAGAAGGCCGACCAGAGCGCAGAGATACAAAGAACGGAATGGGTAAACACCGTTATCGGCCATGAGGGCTTTTGTTATCGGCTCGAAAGCGATAGCGGAGAGTATACCGGAAACAATAAGACCCTTGTACATGGCGCCCATAATATTCTTGGATTTGCCGAGTTTGACGAACCACGTACCGATGATGGAAGCAATGATGGCTACACCGCCGAGGGCTAGGGGATACAGAAGGGCATTGTTAAAGCCTTGGAAAGTGGCGTAACCGAGTAACATTGCCGCAATGGTTGTAACGGCATATGTCTCGAACAGATCAGCGGCCATTCCGGCGCAATCACCGACATTGTCACCGACATTGTCAGCTATGACACCAGGATTACGCGGATCATCTTCCGGAATCCCGGCCTCGACTTTTCCGACGAGGTCAGTGCCGACGTCAGCGGCCTTGGTGAAGATACCGCCACCGAGACGGGCAAAGACAGAAATAAGGCTGGAACCGAATGCTAGACCGATGAGTGAATTTATATCTTTTGTTATGGCAAAGAATCCAGTTACACCGAGAAGTGCTAGACCTACGACCAAAAGACCGGTAACAGAACCGCCCTTGAAGGCGAGAGACAGCGCATTGCCGAGGCCACCTCTAGCGGCTTCAGCGGTGCGGACATTGGTTCGTACAGATACATTCATGCCGATAAAGCCGGTAAGGGCCGAGAGAACAGCTCCAACCAAGAAACCGATACCGACGGTGAGACCGAGAGCGCGCCACAATACTATAAATAGTATGACGGCGATTATGGCTATTGTGCGGTATTGGCGGTTGAGATATGCCTTTGCTCCAGCTTGAATGGCGGCGGCGATCTCCTGCATCTTGGCATTGCCGACTGGCCTTTTCATGATCGAGGCGATCAGGAAAGCACCGTATATGATGGCTATTGCCGAAGAAATGATTGCGAACCAGATGTATGAATTCATTTTATTCGTTATTTTTTAATCGTGCATGATCTGGCTACATGATTGTGTAACATTTTGCCGAGATCGATTAATAATTTTTAAATGGCT
>JAMDBV010000055.1 GCA_023487965.1 Patescibacteria group bacterium | reverse complement strand
ACTATCGTGTGCATGGTGATGTCCTTTGTCGGCCATGTGCTAAGTATATCCGAAAACCGAGGGTTTTCAGACTTTCCTACAAGGAACCCGCGGCAAGCCGCGGGGTATGTGGAAATCAAGCTCAGAGATTGGTTGCGCAAGGTTCCGCCCTAGGCGGGCCTTTCTTTTTGGTAGACATCACCAAGATTGAAGGCGGCAAAATGCCGCCTGACGCCCTACCTCCGATGGCACGCTTGCACCATTCTTGGAAACCATTTCCCTATTCCTATGCATATGCAGAGGTGGATGTGTATTTGGAATTACCAGAATTATGATCCTTGAGTCGTCTTTTCAAATCAGAAGTTACCCCGATATAGTAACTCTGGTTGGCCTTGCTTTGCAAAATATAAACATAATACATGGTATGTACAGTGCCTATAAAACCTATTCAACTCTCACGATTTCTATGGTGCCTTGCACCGCGAAGTGACTTGCGAAGCAAGTCACGAAGTGGTGACCCCATCGGGATTTGAACCCGAGTTCCAGGATTGAGAATCCTGTGTCCTAGACCAGACTAGACGATAGGGCCGCATATAACATTCTGGCAAATCACTTGTTCAACCACTCACTTTCCTGCCGTACCAAGAGTCTATCTGCTTTTTGCCCTTCTTTCAAGAGCGCCTTCACTACCTTCTCCATCCTCATCGACTGTGATCCTTTTACCAGAATAACATCGCCGCTCCTCACTATTCCCGGAATGTATCCTGCGATCTCGTCTGAATTATCGAAGGTCTTCACATTATCTTTGTCCATCCCATTCGCCAACGCTTCGATGGCAGTGGCGTGCGAACGCGGGCCGGCGGTCATAACGATATCAGCGACCTTTGATACAATCGCTCCGATATGTCGATGTTCTTCGGCCGAATATTTACCCAATTCCATCATATCGCCCAATATGGCTATGCGTCGGCCGGAGCATTTCATGTCACGCAAAGCATCTATGGCTAAAACAACTGCATCCGGCGAAGAATTGTACGTATCATCAATGATCGTACCGTCATTTAGACCGGAAATAACATTCATGCGACCCTTCGGCGGCTCATAATCATAAACGCCGCGCATAATATCGTCCACCGACATATTCATGGCCTTGCCGACGGCGATAGAAGCCAGTATCGGATACATCTGTTGCTTACCGACAACGTGCGCGATCTTGACCGTCTCTTCCCTACCGTCAAAGTTTACCTTGAATGACATGCCCTCATTCAGACCATAAATATCATAATCATATCCGCGCACATTCGCCTTGTCCGTAATACCATATGTAGAAATATCCACTCCTTCGCCAACATATTCTTTGGCACGACCGAGTTTCTCATCATCCGCGAAAAGTATCGCCTTGCCACCCTGTCGGATCGCCGCCATGAGCTGACATTTCTCGACGAATACTTGCTCCGGTGAATCGAAGAATTCCACGTGTACCGGCGTATCGCTCACTTTTGTCAAAATGGCGATATTCGGTTTCAACCATTTCACCGTATGTGCTATATCACCCGGATGATCCGCGCCCAATTCCAGGACCAACATATCCGGATACTCTCGCTTCCTCAAGATGAGACCGAGACCCTTCCGGATATTCCCCAACCATCCCATCAGACTATGCCAAGCGTTCGGCGCGCCGATAATGGTAAGAGGTAAGCCGATCTCACTATTCATACTCTTCTCTGATTTGCGAACATAGGCATTGTGGTTTTTGACCACGCCGTAGACGGCGTCCTTGGTCGAAGTCTTGCCGACACTGCCGGTCACGGCGATGATAAAAGGCTTGTATTTCGACACGATCATCTTGGCCTCCCAAGTGATGAGATAGACGATGATTTTCTTCAGGAATTGCATATATTTACCGATCGGGCGGTATACTGTAGTAATTTATCAGAAACTTGGCCATATTGTCGAATGGTTGCGTCAATGTTTCCGATGCATACATTGCCCCCTTCGGATATATCTGATACAAAAAGACTATATATCGAGGATTATATGCCGGGAAGAAACCAAAAAACGAGTGTAGATAGCGGTCTTTATAATAACCGCCATTTACATGGTCAGGTATCTGTGCCGTGCCTGTTTTGGCCGCGATCGAATAATTCGTCATCGCAATCGAACCTTTCTTGAAAGCTTTGTCAACGACATTGACTAGCATATTGACAACCTCATCTGTCGTCTCCTTTTTCAATATCGGTCCGGTACGTTCGACTTCTACATTCTTGGTACTGCCATCTTCCAGAATTATGCTTTTTACAATATGCGGTTTGACCATGTATCCGTGATTGGCCAGAATAGAAAGCGCACGCGTGATGGCTATCGGCGATACCGCAATGCCCTGTCCGTATGCCGCAGTCGCCACATCGATATCTTTGCCACTTTTCAGATTGCCGACGAGACCGATCGACTCATTGGGCAGATCTATGCCGCTACGCTCACCAAGTCCATATTTGCCAAAATATTCCGCGAGCGTGGTACTGCCGGCCTTGAGAGCGATCGTAGCCGCTCCGACATTCAAGGACTGGCTCAATATCGTCTGCATATCGGTCTTACCTCTCGCCCTGCCATCGAAATTGCATATTTTCTTTTTGTCCAGAATGAGACAGCCGGTATCATCGTATGTCGAATCGACATTGACCGTACCGGAATCGAGGCCCATAGCCATCGTGAGAGGTTTTACTATCGAACCCATTTCATAGACATTCTCGACCAACGGATCCGACAACACCTTTATATTTGAGACTTTCGATACATCATTGGGGTCAAACGTAGGCAATGAGACCATAGCCACAATCTCTCCGGTTGACGGATCCATGACGATACCGCCTATTTCATCCGCATGCCAAATCTTGTCTGTTTCGAGCAAAGTCTTTTCGAGATACGCCTCAACGGTGGGCTCGATCGTCGTCACAATATCGCCACTTTCATCTTTGCCGAAGACTGAACCTTTTATATTGGAAAATAATTGCGCGAAGACATTGCCTTCGTCCGACGAATGTCGCGATAATATATCATTATAATACCGTTCAAGGCCGTATTTACCCTCAACGATGGAAGAGCTGGCATTCTCTCCGACTATACCGAGCACATGCGCCGCCAGCGACTTGCCCGGATATGAACGCCATGATTCGCTGGCGATACCGACACCCTTGATACGAAGGCCGGCGATCGATTGCGCCTTGTCCGTATTGATATGATCGGCGAATTGTTCGTATGGATCATCTTTCTTTGCCGATGACTTCATAAAAAGATCTTTGTCGACCGGATATATCTGGGAAATGGCGTTGTATGCATCTGACGGATTGGACAATACTTTCGGATTCATAAAGGCTAAATAGCCGTTCTCCAATGTCGCCGCCGTTACCTTGGTGCCGTCTTTGGAACTAAAATAAATATTACCCCGATTATAGCTGCTATTTTCCGGTTTTACATATTGTCTGTTGGCTCGCGTAGCATAATCCGCGCCACGGACGATCTGTGTCGCGTAGAGCGCGGATACAATGATGAGTGCTGATAATACAATACCAAAAAGAATTATTCTTATGCGAATTTTCTGGTATTTATTCATGCCTTTCGGTTTACAATTCGCTGTTTCTGCTCACGATACCAAGCGATCCGCTACGATTGATATATTGCGCGACCGGCACCTCCACGAGACCGTATTGTCCGGCCATTTCCGGCGAAACTTTACCGGAGAGGGCTATATACTGCGCGTCCAATTGTTGTACTTTGTTTTCGAGCGCGATACGCATGGTATCTATTTTCTTAATCGCCGCCGCTTTGGAGACCGCGGAATAGACATTGATACCGTATAGAACGATGACGAAAGCGGATATCGCGAGAATGAAGCGTGATATCATACCTTTGTATTCACCGGTCAATGAAATTGTATTGGCTATAACTTTTGTCATTGTATTTTTTCGATTACTCTCAATTTGGCACTGCGCGCTCTCGGATTTTCGGCTAATTCCCGCTCGCCGGCTATTATTGGTTTTTTGTTGATAATTTTCGCCGTCTTATTCTTGGCTTTATTCATGAAAAATGTTTTTGTGATCCGATCCTCGAGACTGTGGAATGATATGACCGCCAATCTGCCCTGAGGGGCCAATATCTCGAACGCTCCGTCGAGTCCGTCCCTGATCGCGCCAAGTTCGTCATTCACCGCTATTCTTATGGCCTGGAATGTCTTGGTGGCCGGATGTATCCGTGATCGTCGATAGAACGGTGGTACGGCGTACTTTACGATTTCCGCCAATTCCGCGCTCGTCTCTATCTTCTTTTTATGCCGATAGCGTACGATGGCGGCGGCGATCCTGCGCGCGAATCTCTCTTCGGCATAACCATAAATGATATTGGCGATCGTGCTTTCATCCCAATCATTGACGATTTTCGAAGCGTCGAATGCATGGTCGGAACTGTCCCCCATTATCATTTGCAACGGTTCGTCATTCTGGAATGTAAATCCTTTTCCTGAATTTTCCAGCTGATCCGACGAAATGCCGAGATCGAGCAATATCGCATCTGCCGCTTTGATACCGTTTTTCGCGACAATGTCCCGCATATCGCGGAAATTACCTTTGACGATCGTGACTTCTTCGGCCTTGTCGCCGAGAATGTTCTCCGCTCGCCTAACCGCTACAGGGTCGCGATCGATACCAAGCACCGTGAGATGACCCTTCATGGCTTTTGCGATAGCCAATGCGTGATTACATCCACCTAGAGTGCCGTCTATGTAAACAAATCGATCAGCTTTGTCGTTCGTTGACTTTGGCGAACGGTTATCAGTTAGCAATGTGACTACTTCATGTAAAAGGACTGCTTTGTGCACACTTGCTTTGCTCGGAAATTCATTCATGTTATAAGAATGAAGTTTGTCCGATCTTCTCGGCCAGAGCGTCCGCCCTGCCTTGAATGTTTTTGCGATACTCTTCCCAACGCCCTTCATCCCAGACTTCGGCTCGATCGCGAACGCCGACTATGACGACTTTGTTTCCGACAAGCCCGCCACGCTCACGCAGATACGAAGGGACAAGTATGCGACCGGCATTATCAATCTCCGCTTCAACCGCCCCTCCGAGGAAGTAACGGTTGAAGCCTCGATTGTCCGCCTGCAACATCGACGATTCTGACTCCGCCAGACGCGACGTGACTTTTTCCCAATTCGACATCGTATAGATGAAGAGACATGAGTCTAGTCCTGTCGTCAATATCACCTGATTCCCCATTTCCTGCCGGAATTTGGAAGGGATGGAGAGGCGATTTTTGGCGTCGATAGTATGTCTGAATTCGCCGATTAGCATAATTTTGCGGGAGTAGTGTTTGGCACATCAATTGTTAACAAATGTGCACCTCCCACTCTGTCCCACTTAATGGCTATTATACGCCACTTCCCACTATTCACACCACAAGGAAAGCTGTGGATAACTATGTTTGATGGCGATTACCAATCCCGTTGCGGTTTTCTTTCCGTTTCCCGATGTCGGACATAGGAAAAATCAAAGCGACTTGACACAAATGTTAAGTATTGATACAATGCTCGCAGACAACCCTGAAACCTTGGCATGAAGTCGGGGGTATGGGTTGGGTAGGAAGAAAGGCACGCTTTGAAAACTTTGATTAATTTTTTGTCGGTTGTGGCGCTGGCTCTTTGCACAGGGTGCACAGCTCTGACCAAGAACAACATCGTCAAAACCGACACCGTCCGCGTTTACGCGGACGGACATACGGAGCACGAGGTCCGTGTTGAGGATCAATCGAAACAAGTCTTCGGCACGGGTGACCTTCGCGGTTACCACAATTTCACACCGATCAGCACGGAGTCGCGCGCGATTGTGACAGTTCCGGTGATCGGCATTGGATCGGGGTACGTAGGGGGTGGGTATGTACCACCGGTCACCTACACCACCGGAGGATGGTCAGCTGGTACCCGTTACCCCGACCAATATTCGCCGCTTCCAGGGGCAAATTATGCCCCGCCACCGGCGCCCGTGTATGGTGGCTATACAAGCCAGCATACACCTCTACCTGGGGCTAATTGCCGGAGGTAACACCGGAACTTTCAACGCACGCCACGCGGCCAAAATCGCGTGGCGTTAAACTTTAACGGAAACGACTTGTCTGCATTTTTTCGAAAAATACTAATTTGCGCCGCGATTTTTCGCAATCATATTGTAACCCCTCACACCCCTCGTAAGTAAGCCGCCAGCGTGCCGTTCTGTTTGCGAGATAGCAGAACTGATGCGAGGATTGCCAGAGTTTCGGCGGTTTTCTCTTTGAATGAGCCGAAGGATATCTTTCTCTTGAGCACAAGGTGCCGAAGCGACCGTTCAGCAGCATTGTTGTCGCAGGCGACATCTTTGTGAAGGAGACAGGTCAGATAATTGTCTGATCGTGCGGAGATCTGTTCCTTGATGCGGATGAGTTTGGCGGGATCGGATGGATCGGGGATCGAAAACGATTTCAGCCGTGCATGGAGCAAATCATATTTTGATTGAGGGTCAGTCGAAGTCCTGGCGTTTTCGATATCCATGTAAATCTGTTTGAAGACCGTGTATGCGGAGACGCAATGTTCGTGGATATTTCCGCTGATCTCAGATGAAGTCGCAAGATCTCTGAGTTTTCGCATGATATGGGCACAACAAAGCTGGTGCGGGTTCTCCATGTTCCGGTAGGCGGCGTAATCGTCGGAGACCACGACGGCTTTTGAGTCTCCGACCAAGTCTGTGGCATTGCCTTTGCCTCTGGTCTTCCCTAGAACAAAGACCGAATCTCCGCTTTTTCCGGTCATGTTCCATGCATATCGCTTGTAACCATCACCCATGACCAGATTCCATCCTGTTTCATCGAGATGTATGGACGGTTCGCCTCGGATTTTCGCTTTCAGCCTCTCATATTCAGGCCTCATGCTTTCTCCTTCGTTGTTCAGTATCTTGGCAATCTCTCCTTGGGAAATATCGAAATCGTAAGTGTGGTCCAGTATTTGTTGTATTTGTCCGTACGATTGCCTGCATATTACCGAGAGGTATGTGACATATCTTTTAACATTGGGACCAAGTGTTACGGTTGCCGGAGGAAGCGGTTCCTTCGTCATCCAACAATCGCATGTTTCGCAATATCCCTTCTCGACAACATGCCTGATGACAATCTTCTTCTGGGGCAGAGGTATATCTTCGACGAAGTAAGTGAGAGTCTCCTTTTCGCTGATATTACCGTCACAATGATTGCACGTGTCGATCGTATGAGGTTCGGTCTTAGTTACCTCTTCTTTCTTGGGAAGGGAGCGCCTGTATGATTCCGGGGTACGGCAGTTGACGACCGGCTTTTTCGGGGAATCGTCGTCGATGTCGTAATTTTCTTCCTTTTTCCGCTTCTTTCCAAAAACGATGGTGCTAAGTTCTTCAAGTCGGAGTTTTAAGTCATCGATCGTTCTTTGTTGTTCGCCAACCACAGCTTTGAGCGCCACAACCTCCTTTTTTAGCTCTCGATTGGCATCCCGTAAATTCCAGATCTTGAATCTTTGTTGTTCATGGAGATATTCCAAATTCCGGAGACGAATCAGACGTCTCTTGATCTCCTCAGCCGGTAAACCTCTTTTAGATGTACTCATTACGCCATATATTCTAACATGGATGAAATGAAGAAACCGTGTCGTTATACACAGGCCATAACGGCATACTGGCGGCTTACTTACGAGGGGTGTGAGGGGTTACATCATATTGTCTTGACATAAATAGCTTTTTGGTGTAGGATGTAGGCAGATTCTTCGACACAAACTAGAACACAAACAAACGAAAGGCACGGTATGGAACTAGAAAGAAGTGGAAGTTATTTCAGATTGAACCTCGGCAGTCACGAGGTTCTGGGCACAGGGCGCTTGGAGGTTATCCAGGACGACAGGGTTATCACTATCCTCGACCTGCCGGATCAGGCGCTCGTGGATCAGAGATTGAAAGCAAAGGTTCTGCGAGACATGCTTCCGAGGTTAAAGAGGGGGACCTTTGTCCTTGGGGTAGATGTTACGGACCAGAGCTCTGGCGAAACCTCCTTCCAACATTTCACCTTGGGATATCCGGATATGACTATCCTCCCGACCATTCAACCGTCTGAGACGAGTCCGGAAACTGGGCATGTGGAACAACCACCAGCGACCTCGGACTCTCCAGCGGAACAACCGGCGCTTGCGGCACCCGCAGCATCGGCTCCAGCACCGCAACCGGCGCCTGCACCGGCAGTGGCTCCAACACCACGACCAGCGCCAGCGGCGGCTCCGGTCGCCCAGCCGACAGTTGCACCCGTGGCATCTGCACCGGCTCCAGTAACCGCGCCAGCACAGTCAGTGCCGCAACCCGCAGCAGTTCCGGTAATTCCGGCGCCTGCTCAAGCGACTCCGGCACAGACACGACCCGCGTCTACACCGCGACCAACACCGCCAGCACCAGCCCGTGCTCCGGCTCCAGTACAGCAGCCGCCGCAACCGACACCAGCCCCGGCACCACGACAGGCTCCGGTGGTCCAAGCTCCAGCACAACCGGCTGCTCCCGTGGCGCCTGCACCGCGACTAGCGGCTCCGGCGCCCGCACCGGCAGTGGCTCCAATATCACGACCAGTGCCAGCGGCGGCTCCGGTCGCCCAGCCGACAGTTGCACCCGTGGCATCTGTCCAGACCCCGATTGCACCGGCACAACCGGTTGCCTCTGTGCAACCGACTCCGGTTCGGCAACCCAAGGGTCAGATGTGGATTGCCGTGGCGGCGGTCTCGGTGGTCATTCTCTTGATCTTGGGTTCGGTGTTGGCCAAGAAAGCTTCACCAGGATCCTCGACAGAGATAAAAGACCAGTCAGAACTGGTCAAAGCCATGTCACGGCAAATGGAGGCGCTCGAACGGCGATTAGCGCAGTTCGAGTCGGATAACGATAACAATGGGACCAACGGCCCCAGCCCGACACATCTGAGACCGGTACC
>JAMDBV010000027.1 GCA_023487965.1 Patescibacteria group bacterium | reverse complement strand
AGGGATACGTATCTTTTTAAGTCGTTATACAACCTTTTCATTTTTTTGATTGACGGGTCATGATATTCATCATATTCACATCCACGAAGTATGTATATTTCATCGATTTTAATCTTTGTTGCAAGCCTGTAGCCGACTTTTCGCATAAACTGTCCAATCTTTTTGTTCACCGTAGTTGTTTCAACCGATATAACTTTAATATTGTGATTTTTGAAATCTAAGCTTTTCAATATATCCAACTCTCCGCCTTCGGTATCAAGGCTCAAATAATCAACAGATTCCGTATGGTACTTATGCATTAGATATCCCAACGTGACGCAGTCGATTTTGAATGTATTTGTGTTGAGCGAGGTGCTATTTATCCTATCAAGATGCTTTTTTTCCAGCTTATCAACAAGACCACTAAGTTGGCCTCCGAAGCCGTCAATAGAGAGAAATGACGCATTTTCTGGTTTGTCAGACACACAAACATTTTCGCAGTAACACCTTCTGTTTTTTTTCAATAGCTCGTATGGTTCTTTTCTTGGTTCGATACATATCCCTTTCCACCCATGTTCACGTTCGAAAAACAAAGTGTTGCTATGCGTTACTCCGTCATCGGCTCCAAGTTCGATAAAAAATCCACCTTTTTTGCCTTTGAATACGTTCCGATCTAGAAACTGATCTTGATTATATTGACTAAAGTATTGCATATTTTATTGAAATTTATTTAAGTAACTCTTTTGTGAATATCGCATTTCCTGATATAAATTTTCCTGAGACATTATTTTTTTCATAATATATCTTATTTAACTTAAAACCGAATTCTAGCAAATATTTTTCTATATCGTTAAATAGAGGTTGATTGACGTAAAGAGGGGAAAATTCAACCTCGGTGTATATAAGCGTTACCTCGCCATTTTTTAGTTTATCTTTTGCTCCCTCAAGGACAAGTAATTCTCCCCCTTGAACGTCGATCTTCAATATATCGATCTGATCTATGCCATTTCTAAAGCAGAAAGAATCAATAGTTTCTGTTGTTACGTCAATTTTATCTATAGTAATGTTTGAAAGAGTGTCTTTACCATTATTCTTATTTATAGGCATTAATGAATTTGTATAATGGTTATCATTTATATAAAACAATGATTTGCCGTTGTTGTTAGACAGTGCAATGTTGAACGGTTTTATCCTTTTATCGGCGCTAAAATCTTTAGCGTATTCATGAAAAATATGATGGATATGGTTCAAATCCGTAAATAGTTGCTTTGGGAAACAGCTTCCTGTATTTTTTTGTAGTTTGTCCAACGTTGGCCCCAACGTCAAAAATTGTGATTACATTACGTCCATGCAATATTTTTTTTTGATCCACGAAATCATCGGTAACTTGCGTTCTTAATGAACTTAAATCAAAGCCTGATAACTTTAATACAGTCGATCTAAGTAATTTTTTAACCTTTTTAATCATTTATATCTTTTGGGTAGTAGATTTTAAAGGAGGAATGATTTTTCCTGGTATCTGGTTGTTATATATTTCATTTCTGGGATCATTTTCAGATTTCATTTCAAAGGAAATATTTTGCTTTCTGTCTAAGAATTCAATCCCGGGTCTTTTGATTGAAACTTCTGCATAATAAAAACCATTATTTAATAGTAAAGAGGGTATGGTTACTTTTGTTTTATATATTCCAGTATCATAAGTGATCAATTTTCCGTGAGAATCTGCATCTGACCAATTTAAAAGAATTTCACCTTCACTATATATAATGCAATTTAGCATAACTCCTGAGGTTTCTTGGAATACCTCATATTCAATTTCAAATGAAAATTCATTTGTTGTAGATAAATTTGATGACGGGTTACCATGGTCATCAAGAATAGAAACCTTTTTTATCGAGACACCTTTGGTTGAGGTTGCTTGCGGATATTCTATGACTGATTTTAAATTTTTATCATTATTCATGTAAAAAGAGACAATCTCTCTTGTTGGACCACTTCTTAATATTCGTCCATTTTTCAATAAGATTGAACGATCGCATAACTGTTCGATAGCACCCATATTATGACTCACAAAAATTATTGTTCGGCCATTCTTTTCTGTGACCTCCTCCATCTTGCCCAAACATTTCTTCTGAAATTCGGCGTCACCAACTGCCAAGACTTCATCTACTAGGAGTATGTCTGGTTCCATATGAGCGGCGACTGAAAAGGCTAGACGTACATACATACCACTTGAATAACGTTTGACTGGCGTGTCTATGAATTTGGAGATACCGGCGAATTCAACGATGGCATCAAATTTCTTGGCGATTTCGGCACGAGTCATACCCAATATAGCCCCGTTCAAAAATATATTTTCTCGACCGGTGAGTTCTGGATGAAATCCTGTACCAACTTCCAGTAGAGAACCTATCGTGCCACGAATGACTATTTCTCCTTCTGTGGGAGGGGTTATTTGCGATAGTATCTTCAGCAGGGTCGATTTGCCGGCACCGTTTGCGCCGATTATGCCGATGACTTCACCGCGATTCACATTCAAGGATATGTCTCTGAGTGCCCAATACTCTTCCTTCTTTTCCAAACCAACCGCTCGCATAGCTTTGGTTTTGGCAAATAAGAGGGGTCGCATGATAACGTTTGTAATCACGTCTCTAAATGTGACATAGCCACCACGTTCATGGATGATGTTATATTTCTTGCCTATATTTTTGATCTCAATGATTGGTTCCATGTATTATTTAGACAATATCTGCGAAATACCTCTCGACCTTTTTGAATACGTATATACCGACAAATAGAAGCACTATGCAACCGATAAGAGAAGTGGCAATGAGAGTCCAATTGACTTCTGTGGTACCAAGCAAAACTGCACGAGCATTCTGTACCACACCCATCATTGGATTCAATGCTAGGATTTTTGAATATTTACCGGCAATAGAGGCGGGATATATAACAGGGGTTACAAAGATAAGAAGTTGGATAAAAAATGGTAGGGCATAGCGCACGTCTCGATATTTTACATTTGTTGCTGCCAATATAAGGCCAAGGCCGACAGCTGACATAAAAGTTATAATCAAGACGACGGGTATTACCGCAAGACTCGTAACGGTAGGAGTGATGTGATAGTAAATCATAAGCCCGGCCAGAATGACTGCACCTATTGATAAATCAACTAATTTTGTTATGACAGATGATATTGGCAAAATCAGTCTCGGAAAATAAACTTTGGTAATGATTGATTGATTGCCGATAAGAGAATTACTTACATCACCCAGAGAATCTGAGAAAAATTGCCAGAATAGAAGACCCGTGTAGACAAAGATGGGGTAAGGAACGTTGTCGGACGGAACCTTGGCTAGACTACCAAAGAAGACACTGAATACAACCATTGTAATAAATGGTTGTATTATTGCCCACAAGATACCGACGACGGTTTGCTTGTATCGCACCTTCAGATCCCTCCAACTAAAAAAATATAGAAGTTCTCTGTAATTCCAAATTTCCTTTAGATCAGATAGGCGGAATATTTTCTTTGGCCTTATAACAATTAACGCCTTAGACATGACGCCATACTACCATTTCTTTTTCGATTTTGCTATGATACCAATCGTACATTTATTACACATAGCCAATAATCAAACCGTGAAAAGAGTCTTTGTCTCTGGCACATACGACGTCATCCATGCTGGTCATATACAGTTTTTCGAGGACGCCAAAGCGCTCGGAGATCATTTGACCGTCTGCTTTGCAAGCGACGATGTTCTGATGATGTATAAAGGACGCAAACCATCTATGCCGGAAGATAATAAGCGGAAATTGTTGGAATCAATCAAATATATCGATCAAGTTGTCATGAGCTCAAATCCTCATCCGATATTTGATTTTGTTGATCATATTAAGACCACTAAACCGAACATCCTAGCGGTCACTGACGATGATAGACACATAGACAAAAAGAGAGAATTTTGCAAAAAATATAGTATAGAGCTGGTGATCCTTCCCAAACGTAACTTATTAACTAGAACATCGACGACGCAGGTCCGTAACAACATCAAAGGCATAACGCAAGTGCCGTTGAGGGTTGATTTCGCGGGTGGTTGGCTCGATGTTCCAAAACTGTCCAAAAAAGGTGGGTATATAGTCAATTGTGCGATATCACCACTAGTGTCGCTGGATAAATGGCCATACGAAAAGGGAGCGGGACTTGGCGGTTCGGCGGCATTTGCCATACTTGAAGCGAAGAATGGTTCACGATCTGAATTGAACCTCGGTGTCGGTTGGCAAGATCCGGCGATAATAGAAGAAACTGGTTTATGTGTCTGGCGATCCGGCAAGATACCGATACTCGATTTCAAGACAGACCCAGAATGGCTAAACGGGCGCATGATGATACTCTGGAGCGGTAAGACGCATTCAACTCCGAATATTGTTGATAAGAGACGTGATTACAAAATGATATTGCGCGCTGGCAAAATAGCTATGAATGCGGTCAAAACTGGAGATTTCTCGAAACTGTGTCGGGCGATCAAACTTAGTTATGCGATTCAGATAAAAGAGGGAATGGACGAAGTACCGAAAGTGAAAGGAAGTAAAGCATGGAAATATCTCGGCGGCGGGCATGGTGGATATATATTGTATTTATTCCAAAACAGGAAAGCTCGTGACATAGCAGCAGCCACGATGAGTGGAACAAAGGCTATAGAGCCTTATATTCGCAATCCGTTTGTGCTATAGTGCCATTCTAGGTCATTAAATAATAGTCTGAGAGGTTTGTGATAGGATTTGTGTGAGATTTTAATAATTAAAGGCAATAAGAAAGGAAAATATGTATATCAAGAAAATATCTAGGTCTATAAGCATTATGGCCCTGTTTCTGGTTCCGATTGTGCCACTTATTGTCATGAATGGATTCTTCTTCCCGTTCATTACCGGCAAGGCATTTCTCTTTAGATTGCTTGTCGAGATCGCCTTTGGCTCGTATCTCATTCTGGCCTTTGCTGACGCCAAGTACAGACCAAGGATAAACTATATTACCGTAGGCGTGACGGTATTCGCCTTTGTGACTCTCATTGCAGACCTGTTCGGCGCCAATCCTATCCGCAGTATGTGGTCCAACTTCGAACGTATGGAAGGTTGGATAACGATCGTGCATCTATGGGCTTTCTTCATTGTGGCGACATCGCTCTTTTCCGGCGAGGATGGCAAGAGGTTATGGCATCGTTGGATGTATGCAAGTCTCGGCGTTGCTTTTTTCATCGGTATGTACGGCCTCTGTCAGATTCTGGGTGCTTTTGAAATCCATCAAGGTTCGACGCGTGTCGATGCAACTCTTGGTAACGCCGCATATATGGCCGTCTATATGCTGATCAATATCGGCATTGCTTTGTATCTATTGGCCGAGCGCAAGGTTGCCAGGTGGAATTTCAAAGTTGATTTTGGTGCCGTTTGGCCATTTATCGTTTCTTTCTTCGGCATTGCTGTTCTGGTCCTCATTGCGAGCTTATTTCAGCACTTTGCTGGATACGAAGGTGTAAGCGCATTATATTTGGCCCACAAGCTCACTTTCATATTTGTGACATTCGGACTGCTCGTATTCACGGTACTTGTACTCGTATATCCGCTCTATATCTTGCCGATATTCTTCACGTATTTGCTCTACGAAACAGCGACTCGCGGAACATTGCTCGGCCTCGTCGGTGGTATCATGCTGGCACTATTCCTGTACGCCATTCTGGCCGGAACCCACAACAAGAAGTCCAGGATCGTAAGCGCGAGTGTTTTGGGCGGCATAATTATTCTGGGCCTATTGTTCTGGTTCAACCGTAACGCCTCTTTTGTCCAGAATAATGAAACGCTTCGTCGCATGGCGTCGATATCGTGGGAAGATACGAAAACCCAAGCCCGCGCTTATATCTGGCCGATGGCCTTGAAAGGTTGGACAGAAAGGCCGATACTCGGTTGGGGTCAAGAGAATTTCAACTATATATTCAATGCAAATTATGATCCTAGAATGTGGTCGCAGGAGCAATGGTTCGATCGAGCACATAGCGTATATCTAGACTGGTTGGTTGCCGGTGGTCTGGTCGGCTTTGTATCGTATATTTCCTTGTATGTACTTCTGCTTCTGGGTATATGGAAAATGCCGAGAGAAGATCATCATAGAAAGAGCCATTTCACCATGGCCGAGAAGGTGATACTGACCGGTCTCGTTGTCGGCTACGCCATCCACAATGTCTTCGTATTCGATAACTTGGCTAGCTATGTTTTGTTCTTCGCTTTACTCGCTTTCATCGCCTCGATCCGCAATCGATACAATGAGAATCATCCGGTACTGTTCGGCAAACGAGAATTTTCAGTTGAATCGACCGAATACGTTGTGGCGCCGATAACGATCATAGCCTTTATAGTGCTTGTGTATTTCTTCCAGATACGTCCTCTGAATGCCAATACGCGTCTTATCACAGCGCTTCGTTCGTGTCAGCAAACAACGCCTGACGCGACACTGTTCGATAGCGCTCTCGATGTAGGCGCATACGTCGCCAATCAGGAGATTCGCGAACAGATACTGTCCTGCGCCGGAGGCATCATTTCCGGTCGACAGTATGCCGGACCGACCAAGATGTCTTATTATTCACTGGCTAACAAAGCGATAGAGGATCAGATTGCGGCCGCACCCAAAGACGCGCGTATGTATGTTTTGGGCGGTATGTTCATGAATGCGGTCGGACAGTCCGCTCAGGCATTGCCACTCCTCGAAAAAGCCCACTTGCTCTCGCCGAGAAAGCAAACTGTAGATCTAGAATTGGCGCAGAGTTATCTGAGCACTGGGCAGTTGGAAAAATCGGTTGACTTGCTCGAACAAGCATACAATCTGGATACAACATACGATGGCGCGCGAATATTGCTTGCCATTTCGCTTGTTCTTTCCGGCCAAGAATCGAAAGCGCATGAATTGTTCGGCGACAATCCCGACATATTCAAGATCGAACAGATGGGGGCGGTTTATGCTTCGATAAAACAGTTCGACAAAGCGATAAGTATATATCAGGACTTGATGAAGAAAGATAAGAACAATATCAACTACGTTTCCGGGTTGGTACAGGTAGAGATAGCCGCCGGCAGGAAATGGCAAGCAATAGAAATTCTAAGAAAGGCGAAAGAAGACTTCCCATTGTACAAGGATCAGATCGAGGCGGCGATCAAGTCTCTGCAGTGATATCCACAGCAAACGATTTGTTTTTTAGCAAAATGTGCTATAGTAGTGACGTGTGAGTACCCAAAAGTGGGCACTCTCCAAAATGTCTAACGCAAAGTCCCGCCCTCGGCGGGTTTTTGCGTTTTATGGCAGATTTGTAGCTTTCGCAGGTTCATATTATAATTACACAGGATTGCACCAAGTGACGGCCGCGGCTGTACTCACATAATATTTAGACATATTTTTTTGGAGCTCACACCCGCGGCCATCATTTGGTACAAGGCCAAATATTCGCATTCGTAGCATTCGCATAATTCGTAGATTCGTATTATGTATATTCGTGTATGTTCATGAAATTTATCGAGAATGTACCATTAGCCCAATATACGACATTCAAAATCGGCGGACCGGCGCGATTTTTTTGTAGCGTCAGTGACGAAAAACAGCTGGTTGAAGCGGTAAAATTTGCAAAAAAGAAGAAATTACCGATCTTTATTCTCGGTGGTGGTTCCAATGTTTTGGTTTCTGATAATGGATTCAGTGGTCTTGTGATCCGGAATGAGATGCGTGGTATGGGCGGAGCCGGTAGTGGCAATATCATCGCTTCTGCCGCTGGAGAGAATTGGGATGATCTGGTCAAATACACCGTCGAGCACAATCTGTGCGGCCTGGAAAACCTATCGGCTATTCCCGGTACTGTCGGGGCGGCGCCTGTCCAGAATATCGGCGCCTATGGTGTCGACGTTTCCTCGGTTATAAAACTGGTGCGCGCTCTCGATACCAAAGAGATGAAATTTGTCGAATTCGGCAATAAGGAATGTCAATTCGAATACCGCGACAGTTTGTTCAAGAAGGAAAAGGGCAGGTATATCATTACGGCGGTTTCGTTCGAACTCACGGTCGGTGGAAAGCCCAATATTTCGTATCGTGATTTGCGCGAATACTTTGCCGGCCGACAAAGTCATGGCAGCGAACCTAAGACGGAAAAAATATCATTATTCAATCCGTTGAACTGGTTCCATGCCAGGAATGATAAGGCGGATCTGGTTGTCCGGAAGTACGAACCGAGTATTGCCGACGTGCGTGATGCGATTATAGAGATACGCGCAAATAAACTGCCTGATTGGAAACATTGGGGTACTGCCGGATCGTATTTCAAGAATCCGGTTGTCAGTCGGGAAAAGTATATTGACCTCAAAGGTAAATATCCTGAACTGAGCGCTTTTGAATATGGCGAAAAGATGAAAATTCACATTGCATGGATTATCGAGAATGTCTGCAAGATGAAAGGTTTGATGGCCGGCAATGTCGGCGTTTATGATAAACAGGCATTAGTTTTGGTGGCGAAACCGGGAGCGGTGGCTTCGGAGATCGTCAGTCTAGCAAATAATATAATGAAATGTGTAAAGGAGAAGACGGGCATCGAATTGGAATCGGAGGTGCAGTGGGTGAATTAGTCTCAAAATATGGTATAGTGGATGACACGAAATATGTCATTTTTTAGTAAAATATTTGGAAATGTCCACACGCAGAGCGTCAAGCGTTTTGAGCCATTTGTGGGCAAAATAAATGCTTTGGAGCCATCCATTGGGGCCCTTTCGGATGAAGAATTGAAGGCGAAGACGGTGGAGTTTCGTCGTAGGTTGGGCGTTGACCTGGATCCTCGCCTTCGCGAGGATGACACGAATGAAAGCAATAATGGCACAATAGGACAAGAGAAGAACGATAATATTGGAAAGATCGAGACGTTGGACGATATCTTGCCGGAAGCTTTTGCGGTGGTCCGTGAAGCGTCGCGACGCACATTGGGACAGAGACATTTTGACGTACAGCTTTTGGGTGGCATGGTACTCAATTCCGGTGCCATAGCGGAAATGCGAACAGGTGAAGGCAAGACGCTAGTCGCTACATTACCGGCATATCTCAATGCGCTTACCGGAAAAGGTGTTCACATCGTTACAGTTAACGATTATCTCTCGAGACGCGATGCAGTATGGATGGGACAAATATATGATTTCCTTGGATTGACTGTTGGCGTCATCAATGACAATGCCAGTTTCTTGCTGAATATTGACGCCCTCCTTTGCCTCGATCGCTTGATGCAGACCTTCTGACCAACGACGTCCCGGTTGCATGCGACCGGTGAATTCATCGACAATGACTATGGCATTGTCGCGCACGACGTATTCTTTGTCACGATGGTAAAGCGCCTTGGCGCGTACTGCGGTTTCGAGATGGTGCACATATTTGA
>JAMDBV010000013.1:5476-9465 GCA_023487965.1 Patescibacteria group bacterium | reverse complement strand
CGATCGAACGCATCGTGTACGACAAATGCCGCAAATCCGATCATTACCATTCTGGACGAAACGATCGGCATAGAAAAGGCGGTGCTAAACACTGTTCACGCTTATACGGCGAGTCAGTCACTGGTAGACGGTCCGTCAAAGAAGGATATGCGTGAAGGACGCGCCGCGGCGCAAAATCTTGTGCCATCTTCGACCGGTGCCGCTATCGCGGTGACAAAAGTCGCAACACAGCTCAAAGGCAAATTTGACGGCATTTCCATTCGGGTACCTGTCATAACGGGTTCGATCGTGGATGTGACATTCATCGCCAAGAAGGGTACGAGCGCTGAGGAAGTTAACAGTATTCTAAAGAAGGCCGCAAGTGAGGCGCGCTGGAACGGTATTTTCGCGGTCACCGAAGAAGAGTTGGTCTCGCACGACATCATCGGTAATCGCCACGCTTCGATCGCCGACCTTGCATTCACGCGTGTCGTTGACGGCAATCTGGTGAAAGTCTTGGCGTGGTATGACAATGAGATGGGGTATGCGTATACTTTGGTGAAGCATGTGATCGAGGCCGGAAAACTTATATAACATTATGGGACTTTTAAAATGGAAAGATGATGTAGCTAAAGCGTCAGATGCCATGGATGCTTTGGCTAAAGAATACACCAAACCTTCTTACAAAAAAGTCGAGTTTTGGTTATCAATTATTGCAATAGTTATATCAATAATAGCTCTCTGTAAATAAAAAGAAGCCGTCCCGAGGGGCGGCTTCGTGCTTACTTAAGTTCCATGATCAAATCATGGTAGTGTGAGGGACTCGAATAGGATCTCCGTCAAGTGTCGGTTTGGGTACGTCGTCTTCAGCGACTTCATACTTGAATCCCAGACGCTTTAGTTCCTCGAGAGCTTCGAGCATGCTTTCGCGAGTGCTTTCGAAATTGTGACACTTGCGTTCCCATAGACCTCGAACTGACGGGTAGGTTTTTATTTCACCAGGCACGAAATCCTCTTGACGCTCGTGTTCGACTTTGAGAATCTTGACGAGAGCCGAGTCTTCTTTCTCGTCGTCTCCGACGAAAATGTTATAAAATTCCGTAAAAACCAAATACTCACCCTCTCTGTAAGCACATGGCGAACTCATTTTTCCAGAGATTTCTCCCCAAAACCAACGATCTTTGGTTTGGTTGGTGTCTCAAAGTCGAACACGAGCGTCAATTTGCATAACCAAGAACAGCTCATCTTCCATCGAGTTTGTAGGACTCCTGTGTGCATGTGTCGACATGCCTTGATCACACAGTCATTAATTGAAAAGAAAGAATCACTACTACGAACCATAACATATTTATTAATAAATAGCAAGTACCGAATAGGCGAATTCAACCTTGAAGTGCAACACTCCAGGCTTCTAATGGGGTCTTCCAGCCGAGCCTTTTCCTCGGCCGAGAATTGAGCTCGTTTTCGACATACGCAAGCTCTTCATCGGATATCATATCGAAGTCGGTCTTTTTCGGAAAGTAATCTCGGATGAGACCGTTGGTATTCTCATTCGTACCTCGTTCCCAGGAATGGTATGGATGTGCATTGAAACAATCAATACCGATCATGTCCTCAATCGTCCGCCAGTCACGGTTCTCGGGTCCGTTGTCGAGAGTAACTGTATGCTTGAATTGCTCCGGCACATTTTTGAAGCGATGCGCCATCGCTCCGATCGTTGCGGCAGACGATTTGTCAGCCAATCTGGTGATGAAGACGAGTCCAGTCTTCCTTTCAACCAAGGTATTGATACCCGGCTTGTGGCCCTTTGATTCGACGGTGTCTCCTTCCCAATCTCCGACCCGTTTTCTCTTGTTGACAATCTTCGGACGCTCGTCAATCGATCTCCCCAGCGGTTTCAACACTCTTTGGCATTTCCTGGCTCCATGAGGAACACGAACTCTTTTCCTCCTTCGCAGGTATGGCCGCAAGTCTTCACAGCCTGGTTTAATCCAGCCAGAACCCTCACGGTGGATCTGGTGGTATATGAACCGATATATGGCCTCGTGGGATATATGCTCATGGTGGTCTTCTCTCAAGCGGTTAGATATCTCTTCCGGAGACCATCTCCGTTTCAAATGGGTGACAACGTACGTCCGTATGAAATCGTTTTTCAGTCGTTCCTCACGGCCACGCCTTTTTCGATGCTTCAGGGCACGGATGTGGGCGATTCTGGGACCGTATTTCAAGCGTTCCGGACCGGTATTCCGCTTCAATTCCCTTGATACTGACGCAGGACTTCGACTGATTGCCTTGGCAACGAATCATGGGAATCGACTCCAGACAACAAATAATATTCTGCTATAATATCCCCATGACTCTCATTCACGCCATCATCCTCGGTATCGTCGAAGGCTTTACTGAATTTTTGCCGATATCATCGACGGCGCATCTCATTCTGGTCTCTGATATTTTGAAGATAGATCAATCGGCATTTGTGAAATCATTCGAAATCGCCATCCAAAGCGGCGCCATATTGGCCGTTATCGTCATGTATTGGCGCAGATTTACCGATATGGAGATAAACAAGAGATTGCTGGCCGCGTTCATACCGACCGCTGTCATCGGTTTTGTTTTGTACAAGATAATCAAACAATATTTGCTCGGCAATACGACGGTTGTGCTGTATTCGCTCGCCATCGGCGGTATCCTACTCATCGTATTCGAAAAATACTTCCACAGTTCTGATGATGCGGGCAAGCTCAGCATAAAGGACCTGAATTATAAAAAGGCCGCGTATATCGGTCTGGCACAATCACTCGCCGTTATTCCCGGTGTATCACGTTCGGCCGCCACGATCGTCGGCGGCATGTTGGCCGGAATGAGCCGCGCGGCTATAGTGGAATTTTCATTCCTTCTCGCTGTACCGACCATATTGGCGGCGAGCGCCTACGATGCCATGAAAAATATTTCGTCATTTTCAGATGCCAATATTTTGCCACTTGTCGTCGGATTTAGCGTATCATTTCTGACCGCAATATTGCTTACATATCGGCATCAAATTCTTGCTTGCGTATATACGTAACAATTCATTTGTTAAATTCGGAATATATCGTATTGTTCTTGTCATCGTATTTATCGCACTCTTCATATATTAGGTATTAGGTCATTTAGCCGATATGTAAGCAGTATATTTCAAAAAGCGTTTTCGCTTGTTATAATGTTCTCGCATGACGGAGACAAATAGCATAAGCGTCAAGAACGTGAGCAAGCAATTCAAAGGCGGCATAAAAGCCGTCGATAATGTCTCTTTCGATGTGAAAGCTGGCTCGATCTTCGCATTTCTCGGACCCAATGGCGCCGGCAAAACAACGATCATCAAGATGCTCACCACATTGCTCCGGCATGATTCCGGAGAGATATTCCTGAATGGTATCGATCCGGTCGTGCGACCGGAAGATGCACGCAGAACATTTGGCATCGTATTCCAAGATCCATCGCTCGATGATGAGCTTACGGCATACGAAAATATGTATTTGCATGCCGGACTATATGGCATCAGTCGCAAAGATATTGATGCGAAGATAGGTGAAATGCTTGACTTCGTGGAACTTTCAGATCGACGCAATGATCTCGTCAAACGTTTCTCCGGGGGCATGAAAAGGAGACTCGAGATCGCGCGCGGCCTCCTACATACGCCTTCGATCCTTTTTCTCGACGAACCGACGGTCGGTCTCGATCCGCAAACACGCAATCATATTTGGGATTATATTAAGCGCCTCAATAAGGAACGCGGTCTTACCGTATTTTTCACAACGCATTATATGGACGAAGTCGAAAGAGTCGCGGACACTGTCGCGATCATCGATCATGGACATATCATCATGACGGATACTGTGGCGGGCGTGATCGGGAAGAACAATTCAAAATCATTGGAGGAGGCCTTCATTGCGCTTACCGGAAAAAATATTCGGGCCGATGAAGCCGGTGCGGCCGATCATATGCGTCAGCATGCCAAATTATGGCGCAAT
>JAMDBV010000013.1:0-5466 GCA_023487965.1 Patescibacteria group bacterium | reverse complement strand
CCACATTGCTCCGGCATGCGAGAACATTATAACAAGCGAAGATAAAAATATGAAGAAAAACAATTATTACGTCATATACATATTGTGGTTGAGGCAAATCAAGCGATATTTCCGCTCGAAGTCGCGCATTGTAGGATCTCTGGGTCAACCGATACTATTCCTGGTCGCACTCGGCTTTGGACTCAAGTCCACATTCGCGGCCGCCGGTGACGGAAGTTATATAGATTTTCTTTCGCCGGGTATCATCGCGATGAGCATATTATTCACGGCGATATTCTCGGGTATTGAGATCATATGGGATAAACAATTTGGTTTCCTGAAGGAAACGCTCGTGGCGCCGGTATCGCGTTTTACGATCATGCTCGGCAGGACTCTCGGTGGCGCTACGGTTGCCTCATTCCAAGGACTTCTGGTATTGATCATATCCCTGCTCATTGGGTTCCATCCCAACTTCGGTCTTATATTACCGGCAATAATATTTATGATCTTGATCGCTTTGGTTTTTACTGCACTTGGCACCGCTATCGCCTCGATGATGGAGGATATGCAAGGTTTTCAGCTGATCATGAATTTTGTCGTTATGCCTGTATTTTTCCTATCAGGGGCGCTGTTTCCTCTCGACACAGCTCCGCAAGTACTCAAGATTATTGCGACATTCAACCCACTTTCATATGGTGTAGACGGCTTGCGAGCGATGCTCACCGGTATAGCACACTTCGGCACATTCGTGGATATTTCGGTCCTGACAACCACGACCATGATATTTATCGCGATAGGCGCATGGTTATTCAATCGAATCAAGATCTGATATTTAATTTTGATTTCCATTCTGAATGCATTTTTGTATAATTAATCCATGAATAATACGCGCATCATTCTGGCCGCCGATCATGCCGGTTTTGCCATGAAGGAGGATATAAAGTCATATCTTAGCCAGAATGGATACGCAGTTGAAGATGTCGGTGCGGAAAAGCTCATCGATGGGGATGATTATCCGCAGTACATGGCGGCGGCGGCAAAAGTTGTTTCGGCAGATCATTCCGGGAATGTAAAAGCGATAATATTTGGCGGTAGTGGCGAAGGAGAGGCGATAGTGGCAAACAGATTTACCGGCGTGCGGGCGGCCGTTTGGAATGGCGGGAGCGACGAGATCGTCAAACTATCGAGACAACACAATGATGCCAATGTGCTTTCGATCGGCGCAAGATTCGTCGATGTGGCCAAAGCAAAGGAAATCATAGACTTGTGGCTCAATACTCCATTTGGTGGAGAGGAAAGACATGAGAGGAGGATAGCGCAGATTGATCAACTATGACAGAAATAATTCCCGCGATATTGCCGAAAGACTACAATGAAATCGTCGAAAAGACGGCTCTTGTGAGGGATTATGCGAAGACCGTGCAGATAGATGTCTGTGACAATCATTTTGTCCCCAATTTCACATGGCCGTATGTGGGCGAATACGGTGAATGGCAGAGGATCGTGAACGAAGAAGAAGGATTGCCCAATTGGAATGAATTGGATTTTGAAATTGATCTTATGGTTGATGAACCGGAGCGTGTTGTGAATGATTGGGTGCAGGCGGGCGCCGGACGGATCATCATTCACGCAGAATCAAAAGGCGATATAAAGGGCGCGATAAATATACTCGACGGACGCGTCGAAGTCGGTATAGCCCTAGGCGTGGACACGCCGCTGTCAATTCTCGAACAAATTAGTGTTGATATCGATAAGATAAAGCTTTTGCAATTCATGGGTATAGATAAGATCGGATTTCAGGGACAACGTTTTGACAATAAAGTCATAGACAACATAAAAAGAGCGAAAGAAAAATATCCAAGAATTTTTATATCAGTTGACGGTGGTGTATCACTCGACAATGCACTATCTCTCAAGAATGCCGGCGCTGATCACCTTGTTGTCGGTTCGGCGATATTTGAAGGTGATGATGCCGTGAATGCGTTGCGGGCTTTGCAAGACATTGTGGTATAATATCGGAAATGGCATTGACTCAAGAAAAAATTTCCTTTCTCAAAGACAAAGCGGCCCTCATCAGGGCATCGATAATAGAATCTCTCATCGAAGCGAAGAGCGGTCATACGGCCGGCCCTCTCGATATGTCGGATATTTTTACCTACATGTATTTTCATGCGCTCAAACATGATCCGAAAAAATCGCTCTGGCCGTACCGTGATCGATTGGTCTTGTCCAATGGCCACATTGCGCCGGTACTGTACGCGACCTTGGCGCACGCCGGATATTTTCCGATATCGACTCTGGCGCATCTGCGTAAATTCGGCAGTCCATTGCAGGGGCATCCGCATCGTGAATGGTTGAAATGTCTCGAAACATCTTCCGGACCGCTAGGTTCAGGTCTTTCGCAAACGGTAGGAATGGCGATTGCCGATCGTATAGACAATGGCCGTAGTTCCGGCAAACAATTCTATTGCCTCATGAGTGATGGTGAACTCGACGCCGGGAACAGTTGGGAAGGGGCGATGCTTGCCGGCAAAGAAAAATTGCAAAATCTCACGGCTATTATCGATCGCAACAATATCCAGATCGACGGTTTTACCGAGGATATCATGCCTCTCAATCCGCTCGCGGAAAAATGGCGTTCGTGGAATTGGCATGTACAGGAGATCGATGGACACAATTTCGAGGACATTGACCGTGCGATCGGCGAAGCGCACGCGGTGTTTGACAGACCTTCGGTCATTATCGCCTACACTATACCGTCAAAAGGCATTCCGGCATTCGAAAGGAAATTTGAATGGCATGGCAAACCGCCGATGACGGATGATGAGATACGGGTGGCGAGGGAAGCGCTTGGTATACGGTAGAGAAATGATGAATGACAAAATCCAAATAATAAATATGCATATCAATCCGAAAATATTCGATAAAGATGTGGAGCAAGCACCGATCCGGAAAGGATTTGGCGATGGTTTATTGAAGGCGGCAGAAATTGACGGCCGCATTGTCGGTTTGTGCGCGGACCTTACAGATTCGACGCATATGAATACATTCAAGCAGAAATTTCCGGAAAGGTTTGTAGAAATGGGAGTAGCGGAACAGAATCTGGTTTCGGTGGCGAGCGGTATGGCCGCCATGGGTAAGATTCCATTCGTCAGTTCGTACGCGGTATTTAGTCCGGGCCGGAATTGGGAGCAGATCCGGACGACCGTATGTTACAACAATGTACCGGTAAAGATAGCGGGTAGTCATGCCGGTGTTTCTGTCGGGCCGGACGGTGGCAGTCATCAGGCGCTCGAAGATATCGCCATTACCAGGGTCTTGCCGAGAATGGCAGTCATATCACCCTGTGATGCTATTGAAGCCAGAAAAGCTACGATCGCCGCGGCCAAGACCGATTCTCCGACATATATACGTCTCGCTCGAGAAAAAACGCCAATAATAACCGTAGATGCGAGTCCTTTCGAGATTGGTAAGGCATATACGTTATTCCGGGCAGATCATTCCGGGCAAAAAGTAAAAGCCGATGAAGGTCACAGAAGTGTCGCCATTATAGCTACGGGCTCATTGGTATATAGAGCGATGCTTGCCGGAAAGAAATTGATACATGAAGGCTATGAAGTGGAAGTGATAAATCTGCATACGATAAAGCCGATAGACGAAAAGGCGATTGTGGCGGCGGCGAGAAAATACAAGGCGATAGTGACGGTGGAGGAGCATCAGATAATAGGTGGTATGGGATCGGCGGTCGCGGAGGTCTTGGCGCGGAATTATCCGGTGCCGATAGAATTTGTCGGCGTTCAGGATATGTTTGGTCAATCGGGTACACCTGATGAACTGATTGTCCATTACGGTATGGATGAAAAAAGCATTTACAATGCGGCGCGGCGCGTTATGTTGAGGAGATAAAAAGCATCCCGCGGTTTTGCCGCGGGTGTTGTAATCATGCGAATTCATTTGGTCTCTGCCGTTTCAGCGGAGGGCCGTTTGAGTGAGCTTGGTCGCGACGAGCATCTGCACGTCGTTTAGAGCTGACAAGGTCTCTACCACGAACCTTGCGTTTCTTGCGGGTTTGGTCTTTCATCAACACATCCTTATGCTGAAATGTTCGTATAAGCAGGATTCAACGACCTCATTGAATTCCTGATTATATAGCCACCTTCCAGTGGCACGGAATGACATGCGCCCTTTGTTCCTTCGAGCTTCGAAACCTCGTAATACATCAAGTACCAACAGACTCGATAGGAGTACGACGTGGCCGTTTTCTTTACCGCAATTCGCCCAATCTACGCAAAGTGGCGTGTGTCGCCATGTTGGCCTTTTATGTGTGGGGTCCGCGAACGCACACCCGTAGACCCACATGAATTCCGGGTCCCTCGCGACCGCATATGCCGCCCGAGGTTCTTTCAGGCAGATGCATTGAAAGTGGAAGATGTGAGGATAGTAACCGATTGGACTTAGCGTCACCGTCCCGTAATAATCACTACCAGGCCTGTCAACATTAATGTCGCATTCGAAATCAATTCCATTCATATTTCCTCCTGTCAGATTATTATCCGATTATTCATATGTGTCAACATACGACTCAACATTTGCCATCTGTCAGCGCGATTTGGTAAAATACTTTATAGTGTTATGTCACGCCAATACTGCTTCCCATGGCCCAGTGGAGAGGGTGGGGAAGATGATAAACCGCGGCGGGGCGAGCAACCACCGGAAACAGAGGTGGTTGCTACAAGTAATCAAGATAGTGGCGGCGGCGGTCCGTACGATACGAAAATACCGCTAAGGCCAGGTCTTGCCGAGTGAGATCAGCTGGTGCCCTCGGTGGGCGCCGCTTTTTATATTCAAAAATCATCAATATTGCGCTATAGTGTCAAAGATAAGGATAGCTTCATACACAATTATTTTGTTGGCTTTATAAATGTGTACAGATATATAAAGGAATATTCCAGCAGATGGTCATTTATAAAAACCAACCCCGACCTTGAAGGTTCGGGGCGTGAGTGAGGGGGATAGACGAATCAATCGTCGCGGGGGTTTTCCCATAGCTTTTTTGCCAACGGTTACGGATCGGCTTCCCAACCAGAGTCCGCAGACCTCGCGGATGTTTCCATCATTGTTCGGTTTGCGGCAATGCCGGTCCGAAGCGTGTCCGTTAGCCACCACAAGGAAGCTTTGAAGGTGATGACGGCAATTACGAATGCTAGGGCCACTACGCCGTTGAATGCGATTCCGGTGAATACGCACCAAAATACTGTCGGTGCGTAAAGGAAACAGCCTGTCTGCAATCGTGGTAACAGGACGATTGACATAAATAGCAATAATAATCCAGTTCCGTCACTTAGGCCCGACCCTACGATTTTCAAGCCGAATCCAAACAAGAAGAATGATGCGGCCGTGCCGACAAGGTGATCGGTCACGTCTAGTTCACTATCTGTTTTGGTAAGTCTTTTGGTCATAGTCAGGATCAGCGCGATGATCCCGACC
>JAMDBV010000016.1 GCA_023487965.1 Patescibacteria group bacterium | reverse complement strand
GATCATTATCCGAAAGTCGCCGACGGCGACAAGGACAGGATTCTCGATGAACTCAAGAAACTGACCGGCATATCCTTTTTGTATTTCTTGGCCGCCTCTACCCAAGGATTTGGCTTCAATTGCTTGATCGACAATGAAATCTTACCTTCTTTGATTTCGATAATCCTGGCGCGGATCTTCTGGCCGATTTTCACGAAATTATTCGGATTATCGACAAGGCCCCAATCGATCTCGGAAATATGGACCAGGCCCTCAAGTCCCTCCTCGAGTTTGACGAAGACACCAAAGTCGACAATTCCTGTAATAACACCTTCGACATCGTCGCCGATTTCGTATTTACTGACCATCTTTTCTTTCTCCTTGATCTCCGAACCCTTTTCGGAGAATATGAGCTTACCCTCCTTGGGATCGGCGGTAATGATTGATACCAGCAGGCGAGTGCCAACCAGTTTCTTGAGTTCATCGAGAATCCTGTCCTTGTCGCCGTCGGCGACTTTCGGATAATGATCCGGCTTGAGTTGAGATGCCGGCAAGAATCCGGTAATACCTTGCCATTCCATGAGAAGACCGCCTTTATTTGCTTCCTTGACCGGAATATCCAATACCTTCTTGTCTTTGATGGCGGATTCTGCCTCACTCCATATCAGGGCTTGTCTTGCCTCCTTTAGGGAAAGCTCGATATAACCCTCATCATGGGTATTGTCGACGATCTTGGCAGCATCCCTTTTAATTATATTTATCTTTTTTATAATATCTCGGGCCGCGAGAAATTCTCGACCGTATATGATACCGGTGCCAAAAGGCGCCAAATCAATATATACGGAAGATTTGTCTATCGCGATAACCGGACCCTCGATAAGATCGCCTGTTACAGGCGGATTCTTCATCTTCTGAACCAGATTGCCCATGACTGTATCCTTCAATTCGTCGGATACTTTCATCGGGCGATCCTTCTCCTCGATCCTCTCACCGTTCGGCTTTTGGGAACCGATTTTGTCACTTGCATGCTCTGTCTGAATATCCACATCTGTCGGATTTTTGGTTTTTTTCAACATAATGTCGCGCTCCGCTTTTTAATTGTTAATAATGATTGCGGGATGACGCTATTTTTAAACGGCTGTGCCGTGTCGATAATGTAACATGACGAATTGGTTTTGTCCATTTGATGCTATTCGCTGTACCGTGCTAGAATTGTCTCATGGTTATAACATATCTTGGCGGGGAGTTTATAAAAATCCAATTTGGCGACACCGTTCTCGCTTTCAATCCGATTTCCAAGGATTCATCTCTCAAACCGTCCAAATTTGGAGCCAATATCGTTCTCTCAAGCATCAACCACGAAGACATGAACGGTTTCGATCAGGTTACATTCGGTGAGAAAAAGCCATTTATCGTCAATGGTCCCGGCGAATATGAGATCGGAGGCATATTCGTACGCGGATTTGTGTCCGATTCATATTACGGCGGCTCCGGTGAGTCAAAGGAAAAGCGCATCAATACAATATTTACCGTCAACCTAGAAGGCATGAATATATGCTATCTGGGCGCCTTGGCCGGTTCTCTTCCAAAGGAAGCGGACGAAGCCATTGATGATGTAGATATATTGTTCGTGCCGATCGGTGGTGAAGGTGTATTGGAACCTGCTGAGGCATACCGTCTTGCTGTTGAGATCGGACCTAAAATCGTCATCCCTATTCACTATGGAGATATCGGCGGCAAGGAAGCGCTAAAGATATTCACAAAAGAGGCTGGAGAAAATCCTTCAGGCGTGTCAAAATTGACACTAAAGAAGAAAGATCTGGAAGGTAAGGATTCTGAAGTCGTAATTTTGGAAAGAGAATGAGCCTGATTTCATACATAGAAAACCTTCGTGACAAACCGGTACACGTTCGGAAACATTATGCGTTCTGGACATCATTTGGCGTAACCGCGGTTATATTCTTGTTTTGGTTGTCGACTGCAACCTCTTTGGGAACGAAAGCTCAAAGTCAGGTAGCTAAGGTGGCAAGCTCGGTTGGTACTCCGGCTCAATCATTGCTCGCCAGTGTAGGTTCGTTCGCCGGTGATATAAAGGAACTTATTTTTGGTGCCAAGAAGATAACTTATTCCACAGTGGAAGTGAGTCCCGGAAACAGGTAAAATTTAATACTACAACATTATCAATCAAAAAATTTAACAGCATAATAAATATTGATGAACAACGAAAACAATAATAGGCAATTTGGCGGTAACAACAATTTCAATAGCAATAACAATCACCGCGAAGACAAGGGTGATTCCTTTTCAAAGTTTCTCCAGAATCAGAATCGCAACGATTTTACTTATCAGAAAAATGATGATCGTAACAGGGAACAAAATAAGCAGGCAAATGATTCCGGTCACTATTCCGGCAATCAGCAGATAAATGTAATTGATAGGGATGACGATTTTAGGTCCGATCTAAATCGAAGTGACAATAATCATGTTGATACAAAGAAACATGACATTGAGCTCAAGAAGAGCGAAGTGAATGGCATCAAGAAAGTGGAGAACAATGGCATGCCCGGTACAAATCAGAGAAAACACGGCATTCTAGAAGGATGGGCGTATAAGATATTTTTCCTTACGGTGGCGATTATGCCGATCGCATTTATTCCGAGCAAATTTATCGCCATCGATGTGGCCAAGTCTATCGTATTGAGCGTTGGAGTATTACTTTCCGCGATTTGTTATGGTTTTCTTGCGATACGCGAGCGTAAAATAGCATTGCCGCCAAAATCAATAACATGGAGCGGCGCATTGCTTATAGTCTCATTGTTCATATCCTCGGCATTGAGTGTTCATTTTGGCAAGTCAATATTCGGTCAAGGTTTCGAGATAGGTACCGCGGCAATGATATTGATAATGCTGACTGCGGCACTCATTGCCCATGAAGCGGTTCGTAGAAACAATGCCAGAGTTCTGTCCATATATGGCGTATTGTATATGGTATTTATCGTTGTATTTCTATTTCAAGTATTGCGTCTTGTATTCGGTCCGACATTCATGACTCTCGCCATACTAAATTCTCCGGTATCGACGTTGCTTGGCGGTTGGAACAATCTTGCCATATTTGCAGGAATTATACTCACGGTTCTTTTGACTGCCGTCATGACATTGCAATTGAGCGGTAAGATCAAATGGTTCTACTATATTGTCGCTTTGGCCGCTTTCTTAACAATGTATCTTGTCAATCATCAGATTACCTGGATGGCTCTTCTTTTGACCATGATTATATTCGGCGCTGTTCTTTGGCATTCGAAACAGGTCGCATCTAAGACCGGTCTCGGGAGATGTATAGCAAAGACATCATGGCCGGTAACGATCATCACCATTGCTGTAGCGGTATTGTGGTATTTTGGTATTACACTCTCCGGTCCCGTCATAAGCGCCACAAATACGCAATATGCCGAAGTCAGCTTGCCGTGGCAGGTAACTATCGATATTGTTGGAGGCGCTATCAAGAATTATCCGATTTTCGGTATCGGTCCAAACCACTTTGCTCAGGCATTCATGGTCTACAAGCCGGTTATATTCAATCAAACCGCCGCATGGGGCATCGAATTCCCCAATGGCTTTGGTCTTATACCGACACTCTTCGCGGCCCAAGGCACGGTCGGTATAGTGCTGTGGATTTTGTTTACAGTATTTATGGCGATCATGATTGCACGCGTATTTAGGGATTTGCCGGCGGAAAGGGAAAAGAAGTTTGTACTTTTATCTTCCGGATTGAGCTTTGTATTTTTGTGGCTCATGCTCATACTGTACGTGCCGTCACACGCAATCGTCTTTTTGACATTCGTCATGGCCGGAATATTCGTTGCCGGGGCATCGTCAAATGGTAAGGAAAAAGACGTCGAGATCGACTGGTCGGGCAGTAAAGCCAAGGCTGTTATGACCGTGGTGGTATCCATAATCATCCTTATCGTCGTCTACCTTCTTTTGATCTTTGTGCGCAAAGCTATCGCCGTCAGCTATTTCTCTTCGGGTATTAAAGCCCTCACTGTAAGTCAGAATCTGGATATTGCCAATGCAAAGTTCAAGAGCGCACTGTCGATGGATTATTCAGACATATATCTGCAGGCTTTGGCCGAGAATGATCGTATGATGGCCGCGCAAGTCATATCGACAGCCACATCCTCGTCGCAGGAGGTGAGCGACAAGATATCATCGCTTCTCAATTCCGGTATATCTGCGGCTCGTGAAGCGATCAAATATGATCCGACCAATTATTACAATTATGTCGCGGAAGGTAGGGTTTCGGCATTGGGTGCCGGTATCAAGGTCTCGAATGCGTATGACAATGCGGTTCGCGCATACGCCAATGCTATAACTTCCAATCCATTGAATCCGTCGTTGTATCTCGCTCTGGCACAAGTGCAGGCGGCGGAAGGTAAGTATGATGATTCGCTAGCGTCCGTCGGGCGAGCCATACAGCTTAAAGACAATTATTTAGATGCCGTATTCTTCCTGTCTCAATTGCAAGCAACTCGGGGCAATCTGCAGGATGCTGTCATAGCGGCGCAGGTGGCGACTCAGATCAATCCTTCTGATCCGACCCTATTCTTCCAGCTCGGTCTATTGCTTTATAATGCCAAGGATTATAAAGATTCAGCAATAGCTCTGGAAAAAGCCGTATCCTTACAACCGCAATATGCCAATGCAAAATACTTCCTAGGTCTTTCATATGCCCGCCTCAACAAGAGCGCTGAAGCAATTGCGCAGTTCGAAGATCTGGAGAAATCGAATCCTGACAATCAAGAAATCTCCATGATCCTGTCCAATCTTCGTGCCGGCAAGATGCCGTTTAACGATGTGAAAGCTTCAGCTCCGGAGAAGCGCAGTGAATTGCCAGTCAAGGAAAAGAGACAATAATCCTAATGGTCAGAAAATGGTTTTCATTTATCGGTAGAGAGATACGCGGCTTGCACGAAGCCGCGTATCTCTTGGCTGTATTTGCGCTCCTGTCACAGGTCCTGGCGCTTGTTCGTGACAAATTGCTGGCATATTATTTCGGTGCCAGCCACACATTGGATATTTATTATGCGGCGTTCCGCATTCCGGACATCATATTTGCCTCAATCGGTTCATTGGTGTCTGCCTCGATACTGTTACCGTATTTCATAGAAAGATTTGCCAAGAGCGATGACTCCGGCAGGGAATTCTCGGACAATATATATACGGTCTTTTTTTCATTGATTCTTATCGTCGGCCTCGTCGTATTTGCAATCGCGCCGTATCTGGTGCCGTATGTAATACCCGGTTTTGCCCATGATCCGTTCCTACCCGACCTTATCCTGTCTGTTAGGATCATGTTGCTCTCACCGATATTTCTTGGATTATCGAATCTCTTTTCGTGTCTGACACAGATGAAGCATCGGTTCCTGGTATACGGAGCTTCTCCTGTGGTGTATAACCTCGGTATCATTATGGGTGTCGTATTTATATACCCGCTCATAGGCGTAGCCGGTCTCGCCGTAGGCGTAGCTATCGGCGCATTTTTGCATATGGCTATTCAGGTACCATTCCTAAAACACGAAAGCATCGTACCGAAGTTGTCTATGATACGCAACTGGGCGCCAATCAGGGGTATTGCCCTCAATTCATTACCCCGAATGGTTACACTCTCGGCCAATCAGGTTGCATCTTTTGTGTTGATCGCAATCGCTTCGCTCATGGTACCGGGTTCGATATCAATATTCAATTTCGCTTTCAATCTGCAGGGTGTGCCACTTACGATCATCGGAGCTAGTTATTCATCGGCGGTATTTCCGACGCTGTCTAAGCTGTATTTTGATAACAATAAAAAGGAATTTTTGGATAAAATGATACTTTCGGCGCAGCATATAATATTCTGGTCGATGCCGATCATGGTGTTGTTTATCGTTTTGCGCGCGCAGATCGTGCGTACGGTTCTCGGTGCGGGAGCTTTTGATTGGGCGGATACGCGTCTTACGGCGGCGATGCTGGCGCTCTTTGTTATTTCGACGATAGCTCAAAGCCTTATAATCCTGTTTGTAAGAGCGTTTTATGCGGAAGGTAAGACTGCAAAACCTCTGTTTATCAATCTGATTTCCGCCGGCTCGATAGTTATTCTGGGCTATGCTCTAACGAAGTTGTTCTATCATTGGGACGTGTTCAGATACTTTGTCGAGGATTTGCTAAAGGTCAGCGGTCAGACGGGAACGAGCGTGCTCATGCTTGGTTTGGCGTATTCGCTTGGCGTTACGCTCAATCTGTTCCTGCATTGGTATGCTTTCGTAAAAACGTATAAAGGTTTTACGAGACCGGTTCTCTCGACCTTGTTCCATAGTTTCTCGGCGTCAATCATTATGGGTTATTCGGCGTTTCTCTCTCTGCGCATATTCGACCAGATCTTTCCGCTCAGCAAAGTTTGGGGTGTCTTCATGCAAGGATTATGTGCCGGAATATTCGGTATCGCCGTCGGTATATTCATATTATATTTGCTTCGTAACCGTGAATTGGCTGCGGTCTGGAATACGATTCATCATAAGATATGGAAGGTGGCGATCCCGCCGGCGGAAGTCGAAAGGATGTAATAGGTTTGAATCAGCAATCGCTCTCTGCTAGAGTTAACCGATATGAATACAAATATCCGAAACTTTTCGATCATAGCTCATATCGACCACGGCAAATCAACCTTGGCGGACCGTATGTTGGAGATAACGGGTACGATCGAGAAACGCAAAATGCAGGATCAAGTACTTGATTCCATGGAACTGGAGCGTGAACGTGGTATCACGATCAAACTTCAGCCCGTACGCATGAATTGGAAGGGCAATATGTTGCACCTTATCGATACGCCAGGACATATCGATTTTTCATACGAGGTTTCGCGTGCCCTGCGCGCTGTCGAGGGCTCGATACTGCTCGTCGACTCTACGCAAGGCGTTCAGGCCCAAACGCTTACGACACTAAACATGGCTCGTGATGCGGGCCTCGTCATTGTGCCGGTTGTTAGCAAGATCGACTCTCCGCTTGCCATGGTTGAAGAAACAGTCAAGGAAATCAGTCAATTGCTCGATTGTCCGGAAGACGAAGTTATCAGGGTATCGGGAAAAACCGGTGAAGGTGTCGAATATCTTCTCGACGAAATCATCAAACGCATTACTCCGCCCAAAACCGAGCAAAACAGGGAATTCCGCTCTCTTATATTTGATTTCCAATATTCCAACCATGTCGGCGTTATCGTATATGTCCGCGTCATGTCCGGTCAGGCCAAGAAACACGACAAGCTCAAGTTCAAAATTGCCGACCAAATATTTGAAGCCATAGATGTCGGCATATTTACGCCCGCCGAAACACCGGCCCCGGCGCTTTCCTCAGGAGAGATCGGATATATTATTACCGGCATAAAGGAACCGGGAATAGCGTCGGTCGGAGATACTGTTTCATCGATCAAGGATACCGAAGAACCATTACCCGGTTATCAGAGTCCGAAGCCGGTTGTATGGGCTTCGATATATCCGGAAAGCCAGGACGATCTGCCGCTATTGCGACAAGCTTTGGGCCGACTCAAACTGTCGGACTCCGCATTTACCTTTGAAGAAGAAGCGTCAGGAACGCTGGGCAAAGGTTATCGTTGCGGATTTCTCGGTATGCTCCATCTCGAAATAGTGACTGAGCGTTTGCGCCGTGAATACAACCTCGAATTGGTCGTGACGATGCCGACTATAATATATTCTGTGGAGAAGAAAGATGGCAAGAAGGCCACCGTATATTCACCGGCGCTTTTTCCGGATGATCACGATGTAAAAGTGGTCAATGAGCCTATCGTAACCATGAAGATCATTACGCCGCCGGAATATATAGGCGGACTGATGAAATCTATATATGAACACGAGGGCGAGGTTCTCTCGACGGATAATTTTGGCGACACAAGGACGATTGTGACATTGCATATGCCACTCCGTGAATTGATGCGTAACTTCTTCGATGAGGTCAAAAGTGTATCGTCCGGTTACGCGTCCATATCGTACGATATTACCGGCAATAGGGAGGCGGATGTCGTGCGTATGGACATTCTGGTCGCTGATGAAGCGGTGCCGGCGTTTGCGCGGGTCGTTTCGCGTAGGCGTATAGCCGAGGAAGCCGAAGATGCCGTTCTGCGCCTTTACAAACTGCTACCGAGAGAATTGTTCACGTTCAAAATTCAGGCCAAGGCGCATGGGCGCATATTGGCTTCGAGGACACTTTCCGGCATGAAGAAAGATGCCGCCGGAACACTGTCAGGAGGCGATATTACGCGCAAGATGAAATTGCGCGAGAAACAGAAGGAAGGCAGAAAGCGTCTCAAGGAACACGGCAAAGTCACCATACCGCAGGATGTATTCGTCAAGATGATGCGCAGTGGTGATTAGCGCCAAGCGCCGGGGAAATACAGCAATATCATGCTTATGATAACGAGAATGCTCACAATCATAAAGCCGACGTTGATCGTCTTTCGTGTTTTTTCGTGGAATAACATGATTGTAGTATAATCAATTTATGAAATATGGCAATCGTAAGCGCAATGTATGGTCGTCGACACCATTGCTTATAGTTCTTATCGTTATCCTGGTCATCCTGTTGCGCGGTCTATACGGTATCAGACAAAAGGCGTTGATAACGGCAAAAAAACTTGATGAGGCGAGAGTGTCATACGATGAATTGAAAATGCACGCCGAAGAATTACAGGCGAGAGTGTCATACCTTTCAACTGATCAGGGTATAGAAAGCGAATTGCGTTCCAAATTTCGCGCGGCGGCCGAAGGTGAGTCTGTTGCAGTGATTATTGACGACAACGGTAATAAGCATGATAATGTCACGGCGAGCTCGACGGAGTCGGCATCATTCTGGTCGAAAATATGGAGGTTCGTGACTGGCGGTTATTGATAAGTTTTGGCTGTAGTTACCGGAATGAAAATGCGGGTATAGTTTAGTGGTAGAATGATTGCTTCCCAAGCAATAGATCGGAGTTCGATTCTCCGTACCCGCACAGAATGAATATTTCAATTAAAATGAAAACCGCCGATAATGCCGGCGGTTTTCAGATTCTGGATACGGTGATCTTTTTACAGATTGAGCAGAGACTTGATCTTGCTCTCGTCGAAGCCGACGACCACCTCTCCACCGAGCTCCATGACGGGTACGCCCATCTGGCCGGTTTTGTCGATCATCTCTTTGCGTTTGTCTAGATCGGTTGCGACATTGTAGTCCGTGTACGAAATCTTGTTCTTATTGAAAAATTCTTTGGCCATATTGCAATATACGCAGGTAGGCGTCGAATAAATTGTGACGGTTTTTTGCATCTTATGTGTTTTTAATTGTTCGAATAATCGTATCTATATTCTAGCACATAACCATCTATTATGTGCAATATGTATCTGAACTTAGTCAAATATCTCTATAACCGATTACCTGTAACTAGAATTGTACCCCCGGCAGGAATTGAACCCACATCCACTCCTTAGGACGGAGTTGTTCTATCCGTTGAACTACGGGGGCGTAATAATAAGTTAACACTTTATCACTTTCCAGTAAATAAGAATCTTGGTAATATTATCACATGACACCAGAAGAAAGATCATTGCTAGAAAGGACTTGTAGCCTGGCCGCAGAGAATAACGAGATCCTTCGTGCCATTCGCAGGTCCAATCGTATCTCGACCGCGATGAGAGTAGGGTATTGGGTTGTTATTATCGCGCTAAGCTTCGGTGCGTATTATTTGATTCAGCCATACCTATCATTGCTTACAGGTATTTCTTCTGGTAATGTCATGAATGCGCAGGATGCCGCAAATCAATTGCGCGATCTGCTCAAGTAGGTATTCGTCGAGGTAGCTGTTTTGGCAGAAATCATTGTTAACAGCAATTTCGGAGAAATGTGTTGTAGAAGCCGAGGTAGCTGTTTTGGCAGAAATCATTGTTAACAGCAATTTCGG
>JAMDBV010000039.1 GCA_023487965.1 Patescibacteria group bacterium | reverse complement strand
ACCGGCACTCATATACCTAACAATCGACTTTTCCATCGCGGTTGGCATCTCCTTTAACTATAGCGATGCTGGCGATTCCTCCGGACGAGCCAGAACTTACACCTCCGCCACCTCCGCCTCCGCCACCGGATCCGCCGCTGTTGCCACCGTTGCCGGTGTTAGTAACCGGATCCGACACGGTCGTGGTGCCCATGTTGGCACTGATTTCAGAAGCCAGTACGATATTGTCATTATACGGGAATGTGAATGTGATGATCGCAAAAGCCACAATCAGTAGCGAAATAGGTACTTTTACTTTTGAATCGGATATATTCATTGTGGATAAAGGTTATTTGCGGTTGTGCTCGAAACGGAAGAGTCGATTGTTAGGTATATGAGTGCCGGTGGCGTAGTTGTACCGTTTACGTTGTTGACCGTAAGGAAGCATGGCGTCGTCGTAGCATTGTCACCATCGGTATAATTTGGATTCGTCGGAAATGTGAATTCAAAGTACAGTCCGTTTGGCGATGCGAGATGATCGATCGAGTATTCCATCGTAGGGTCGGTCCGTGGACAGAAAAAACGCATTGAATTTTCATTTGCCAAGAATCCTTGACCGAATATGACGAAGTCATCTCCCGGTTTCGGGGAGGTATTGGGTATGTGTGAAATATCAATGCTGGGAACTTGTTCCAATATCGCAAATTGATCGCTCCAAGTCTCAGCTATGGCGTTGCTGTCAGTGGTGCTCGAACCGTGCGCGACAAGCCGCAGTTTGTAGACCTTGTCGCTAGTCGTTCCGAAATATCCGGACTTCTCCGAGAATCCGGCTTGCCACTGATAATTTCCGCTATTGCTCGTTGTTGCGACATTATCCCATCCGTATTGACAATCTTCACTCAAATCACCGCATTTGTTGCGAGTATCCCAAAGTTCGATGGTAATGATATCATCAGGTCGGAAATACTCTGTCCTCCAAAAAATATCGACACCGTAAGCGATGTTGATACCATCTCTAACCGGTTGCTCGTTTAGAGTTATGAACGGCATCGGTTCGCTACGCAGAGAAAAATTCCCGGAATACGAACCGGCTTTGGTGCCGGAAGGGATCTTCATCTCTGCCACTATGCGGACCTGTATGCCGGGAGTACTGGGGTCACGATCGAGCGTGGAAGTGGAGATGAATATAATCTGTCCAAAGTCATCCTTTGCTGAGCTTATGGCGTGAACCTCATCTGGAGCGTTGATCGATTCGGCGGAGTAAAACCTGGTATTGTTAAAAGGATCTATAGAACCGCTATCACTGTTCCAATCGGACAATTTGACACGCAGTGCCGCTTCGGAATCGGGTATTGTCACGTCTATATTCCATTTCCAGCCATGGGCGTACGTATTGTCTGATGTGGCGTTTGGCTGTGTCTGTGTTATAGCGTCTATTGTTAGGGGAATATCAGTAGTCGAAACATCGGCATGGCAGATAGGCGACCATATGAAAGCCGTAAATATGAATACAAGTACCGATATTTTGCGCCATATTATGGTCATTTGCTTCTGTATTGCTAGTTTTACAAAAAAGACAGAGCAAAGTCAATCGATTTAGTTTTTCAAACACATATAGCGTTCCCGTCAACACGCGGTCCGTTTCGGTCGATATATTATTCTAGGCGCGTCAATTCCGGCCTTGCGGTGTTACGGCAAGACTTGCTTCACGGCACCTTCGATCTTGCGCCAAATGCGCTTGATCAGATTGTTGAATGTCGTTTCGATATTGCCAGAATCGCTGTCGGCGTGCATACCCCATATGCAAAGTCCGTACGCTACCGCCCATGTCGCGTCCTTGAACGAAGACTTATTGTCCAGAATTCCCAATGTGCCGATGCGGGAGGGAAGCTTTAGCGCCGAGCGCGCCAAGACGTCAATGGTTCCCAGTGCCGATCCGCCCCCTGTGATGACTATGCCGGCAGGCAACAGTCCGTTTCTACCGATTTTCTTGAGGTGCGCCTCGATCAATTCGAAAATGTCCGACAGTCGTGCGGCGATGATCTCCTCCAATTTCTTACGCGGGAATGTACTGCCGGTGATGGCGCCGATCTTGATCTGCTCAGCTTCTTCGAGCGGTACTTTTAGGCCGAGAGCGATGTCGTTCGTTATGTCAGTAGAACCGATAGGGAAAACCTCTAGCGACGTCGGTATATTGTTTTCGAACACAGATATAGACACAGTTTCGGCCCCGACATTTGCGAGGACGCAACCGGCTACTTTCTGGCTCTTACTAAGGACGACGAAACCGGCGGCAACCGGTGATGCCATAATATCTTCGACTTCTATGCCCGCGTCGTTGGTGGCTTGTACCAGATCGGCGACATGATGATCGAGGCAGGTTATAAAAAGCATTTTGAGTTCGATCTTGTTACCCTTCATTCCTTCCGGTTTGCCGAGTACGACATTACCGTCAATTTTGTATTCCAATGGAATGGCGTATATGATACGGCGATTTACAATCGATGGTTTCGGTATATCTTTTTCGGTCTGTTCGCTCAGTTTATCGATATCCATGCTCGTGATCTCGGCGTCGGCGCGTGACGTAACGATAGAGCTCGACACTGTAATACTCGACAGACCGATACCGCTAATGCCAAGAAATGCCTTTTTGACTTTGATGCCCGCTTTTTCCTCTGCTGACCTCACGGCTTTTTCGATACTGCGGGTGACGTCGCCTATGTTTGTGGCATAACCGTGGCGCAGACCACGCGATTCCGCTATGCCAATTCCAATGACCTTTGGAAAGCCCTTTTCATTGCGTTCATTGGCGTCTGCGATAACGACTTTTGTATGGTATGTGCCGACATCTATGCCGGTTATGGTCGATCTGGCCATGAACGGTTATATTATTTTTTAGGTTAAGATTATTCTATGTGAAATCGCTTCTTCATTTTTGTCTCGAATAGATCCATTTTACTGCCGTGCTCGTATCCTTTCAAGTGTGCACAGCCGTGAATGAACAGATATGCCATGAAATTATCATAGTTCATATCAAAATCACCCGCCTGTTTCTTGGTTTCTCTGGGCGATATCAGTATGTCTCCGTCGCTCGGGCCGATGGGGAAGCTCAAGATGTCTGTTGTCTTGTCAACGTTGCGATACATGCGATTGTATTTACGCATCTCACTGTCGCCGATAAATGTAAGGTTCAGGTTATATTTTTTACCCAGAATGGTTCGCGCGATGACGTCAAAATCGACCGCGGGTATGGCAGCCTTGGTCTTATTCGAGATCGATATACTCATTCGATTTGTTTACCTGCGCGGACCGGTCTTTACCGGAGCTTTGCCGAGCTTGATCAGTTTGGCCATGGCATTACGGCGATTGATCTTTTTCAGAGCCTTTTGCTTGACCTTGTACGGTGACTGGTTGCGATCTGAATACCGCAGTGAGCGCATCTTGGGGATAATGCCTGAGCTCTGTACTTTGCGCGTAAAGCGGCGCAAGGCACCCAGACTGTTCTCGTTTTGATTGCGGGTAATATTTACGTTTATCATATTATGAATTTAGCACACCATCGCAGGAATGGCAAACGGGGATGATTATTGAGCTAACTTTTCCAAAATTCCGTTTCCTTTCTCTTCATATACCTTGGTAGTTCATCGATGCTTACGATCTCCTGGGCGTGAGTGTCATTTTCGCGCACAATGACATTTTTTTCGACGGCTTCCTTCTTGCCCATTACGATGATATACGGCGTATGATGTTTCTCGACAGCGCCGACTTGGGCACCCAAACGGTCTTTCGCCAAGGAAAGGTACATAGGGATCTTGACCTTGCGTAAACGCTCGATTATATCCAGCGAAAGAAGCTTTGATTCCGGTGAAAGTTGTACGAAAGAAGCCAAAGGCCTTTTAACCTTGGAAATCGATTTGCGCATAGAAGCATTTTTGCTTTTTGTGAGGATCGAAATGCCCACGCCCTGAATATCGCGCTTCATACCGAGTTTCTTCGCGAGGCCGTTGTAACGGGCACCCATCGCGAGGTTTTTTCCGCCTTCCGCACCGGCGTCATTTATAGCAAATACTGTTTCCGAACAGAATTTTTTGTTTGTCAGCAGTGTATTGTTTATAGAATAAGGTATATCCAAAGTCTCGAAATATTCGAGTAACTCCTCGAGATGTCTTCGACTGCCCTCGGTAAGAAAGTCCAGTGATTTTGGTGCGTGGCTGTTCAATTCCTGGCACTCTGGCAGATCGGATGTAAGAAGCAATAAAGGATCTTCCTTGAATAGCTGTCGGCACGACGCCGTCATGTCGTTTATCTTCTTACGATAGTACGACGTCAACTCCCGGATAAATCTCGACATAGAATCTTTGTCGCCGATGCTGTTGACCTCAACATTTGTGTTCTTGAACCCCTCTTCAGCGAGCATGGATCGAGTGGTCTGTATCAGTATAGCTTCTGCAATACTGCCGGACGTACCGAGTATTTCTAAATCGGCGTAACGATGTGTATTTGCTCGCTTTTCTATTCCGGCATCATATTTGCAAGCGTCTTTGAAGTAGAGCATTACTGGCTGTGGCAGGGATTGCATATTGTTTTCTTGGTACGTTCGCAGTAACGCCACTTTTTCTTCGATACGAATAGGGCTATTCATCTTCTCGTCATTATCGCGATTATCCATGATACCTCGAGCCATCTCAATATCTGTTTTGGTGATCGTGGGACTTTTGGCTGGTGCGAATCCGTAATATACCGCGATCTCACCGACTTTATCCAAATGCTCATAAGTGATGAACCTTGAAGATGTATTTTTCTTGTCCTTATTCATTGTGGTGAATTGTTTCGCTTGATTAATTGCTATCCCTGAAATTGCCCGGAAAAAGAGCAATCTTTGTTAACGGTAAAAGTCGCAGTATCGGCTTGCCAACGATGTATTTGGATTCGAGGTTGCCCCATGCGCGCGAATCGGAACTCTCTCGACGATTGTCGCCCATGACAAAATATTCGTTCGGGCCGAGTTTGATCGTTTCGCTATCGAGCGATGCATGTGCTGGAGCTACGAATGATTGGTCCAGTTTTAGTCCGTCGGGATATTGACTGTTTATGATTGTGACATTGCCGTGGTCGATCTTCACAGTTTCATTCGGCAGACCGATGATGCGCTTTATATAATATACCGAGGGATTGTTAGGGTATTTGAAGACGATGACGTCGTCGCGCTCGGGGGCGCCGAAGCGATACGAGAGCCGATCGACGATCAGGAACTGCCCGGAGGCAAATGTCGGATCCATTGAGGCACCGCTTACGATAAATGGCTCGGCAATGAAATATCTGATAGGCAATGCGATCAACAAGGCTATTATGATAGTAACTGTCCATTCGCGAACGGTGCGCCAGATCTTGTTGGTATTTTCACCGTTCGGATTCATTGGTGGAATTTTATACCAATCGGACATGGTCGTCAATTTTTCTGATGATCATTCTTAAAAAACGCGACACGTGCATCGCGTAAGACATTCATGGAACGAATAATCTATGAATTATCAATAAGGTATGCAGAAGCAGTATAGTCGAGTCTCTGTATTTTTACTACACCAATTTTGACCGACATCGTAACGAGTCGACGGAGGGATTCCAGTTTTGGAAGGCGATCCTGTTTCCAGACTCGTCATAAGCCATACGCCAGGGCATACAGGTTGTGAACCTGAATATGGTGGCGCTTTGGCTGTAGCTATGCAATAACCGGAACCGCCGGGATCGTGTGGTATCGCCGAGATGACTTTGGCGTCAACGAGTTCTTGCATAGTCTTGTTGTATGCGTCCGGATTGTAATTGTTCAATGTATAGGGTTGCGTATTCGGATCTGCTCCGGCGGCTCCGGATACGGGTATGGCATCGCATGCTCCCTGACCACCGGTCGGAGTGGACAATAATACCGGCGGTACATGAATACTTGGTTCCGCAAGGTGAGTGTACGGATTGATAACAGTACCAAGCTCGTTATAATCACCGGGAAACTTGCCTGTATTCTGATAATAAAGTGTCAATGCTGTACGCAGGTTTCTGAAATCTTCTATGCGCCGTGCATCTCTGGCCTTTGCTCGGGATTCACTAAGTGGTACCAATATGATACTGGCAAGCGCACCGATGACGGAAGTCACTACCATGAGTTCGATCAGTGTAAAGCCTTTTTTGCGATTGATCATAGCGGTAATATATGACGTACTTGGCAATTATAGCAATATTACAATTTCTAGCTCTTGTCATTGTGGACAGTTAAATTATAATATTGCCATGGCATATACAATAGTAGGTCTCGGCAATCCGGGAGAAGAATACGATAATAGTCGGCACAATACCGGTCGTATTGTCGTAGAAGGCATTGCCGATAGCATCGACGCTCCATTCATGGAGGATAAAAAGGCAAATGCTCTAGTAGCAAAAGGTAAGATCGGTCGCAAAGGAGCGGTCGTTTTGGTTTTGCCGGAAACATTCATGAATAATTCCGGAAAAGCAGTCGCAAAATTTATCAAGAACAAAAAAGAAGCCGAGAAGCTTGTGGTCGTATACGATGACTTTAGTTTGCCGCTAGGTAAAATCAGAATATCATTCAATCGTAGTTCTGGCGGTCATAACGGTCTCGAATCAGTTATCAAGACTGTGAAGACAGAAGCTTTTACGCGTATTCGCATCGGCATTGCGCCGGAAAATGCAAAAGGTCTCGCGAAAGTTCCACACGGAGACGATAAGGTCGTCAAATTCATTCTAGGCAAATACAAACCGGACGAAATAAAAATTATTAAGAAAATTTCTAAGAATGTTATCGATGCGGTAGAAATTATTTTGAACGAAGGCAGAGAAAAGGCGATGAGTTTATTCAATGGGAGGTAGTGCTTCAAAATAATTCGTGCCATTATCCACATGAATATGGAATCGCGATTTTTCAGCATGATACAATATCTATATGGAGCAGTTTGCCGCGCAAAAAGTAGATGTGGATAAGCATCATGCGAAGTTGATCGTCCTCACTGGTATATTGGCGATAATCATTATCATCGCTCTTATATTTGCCTTTTTGCAAAGTCGACAATCCGCAATGATTCTGACGAATACGGTCTCGAATGGTGAGACGTCGGGTATAGCAAGACAATTGTTGGAGGCTCCTTCAAGCGCCAGTGCCGAGCAGGTCAAGAAGGTGTCATCTCTTCTCGCCAAGACCAAAGAACCAACGCAAGCGCAGAAGGATAGCGTCGCCAACATGCTCATGCAGAGTCAATAATAAAAAACATTATAATTAACATTACAAATATGAAAAAAACATTGACCAAGTTTACATCGTCGGTCGGAATAATTACAGGACTTACCCTGGGTGCTTTCGCTCTTTCTGCTCTAGCAAATTATACCAGTCCAACTTTTGCGCCTCCGGATTGTCCCGCTGATGAACCGGCTTGCAATGCACCGATCAATGTTGGGTCAATGATCCAGTTCAAAAACGGATTTTTGGGCATCAATGAATTGGCGCCGGCTCTGACAGATACGTCCGGTAATCCTGTGGCAGCTCTCGAAGTCAACGGCAAAACTCATATCACAGGCAGTGCAGGTGTAGATGGTGATTTGATAGTTGGAGGTATGGCGACTACAACGGGTCTTGCGATATCTGGAAACAGTCCGGCTGCCGGTAAAATATTGACAGCTATCGACGCAACCGGTAAGGCAACGTGGACTAGTCCATCGAGTATATCGACTAGTGTAGTGGATATAAACTCATGGCCAAGAAAGATGTATACGACCAGCTCGGCCACTAGAGGCAAATACCCTAAGACAATGCTAAAAGTAACCAGTGTCGGAGGTTCGGAATACGGTGATGATGAGGCGTATTGTCCACCAGGCGCTATAATGGTTGGAGAGGATCGAAATGGGTCAGGCAATATTGGGATTACATGTGCTGCACCGAAAATATCCGATCTGCCTGATTCATTTAAGATAAATATTTCCTCTGATGGTTCGGGTGGTCTCATATATATCTACAATTGACGAGATAGGGCGCTTGATCTGAAGTATTGTCTAGGCAGAGTAACTAAATAAGGTATTGCTATCCACAGAATCCATTTGACCGTGCATATTTGTTGTATAATTACTACATGTATGACTTTATCGTTCCAAGTTCTTCCAATGATCACAAGAAAGCAATTATCCTTGTGAGTGCGCTTGGTGCTATTGTCATTGCAGGTTCAATCTTCACTTGGATCAGGATGAGCGCAACAACACCAGAAACATCTGTTCCGACATTGAGTAAGGAACAAAGATTGGCGTCAATGTTGAAAAGTGAACCCGTTAAGGTGTCGGAAGAACAAATCAATGCTGTAGCGGCACTCCTCGCCAAGACCAAAGAACCAACGCAAGCGCAGAAGGATAGCGTCGCCAACATGCTCATGCAGAGTCAATAATAAAAAACATTATAATTAACATTACAAATATGAAAAAAACATTGACCAAGTTTACATCGTCGGTCGGAATAATTACAGGACTTACCCTGGGTGCTTTCGCTCTTTCTGCTCTAGCAAATTATACCAGTCCAACCTTTGCTCCTCCGGATTGTCCCGCTAATGAACCGGCTTGCAATGCACCGATCAATGTTGGACAAAGTCTTCAAACAAAGAATGGACCATTCGGGGTAAATGAAACCAGTATGACAGTTGATAGCGTTTCTGGTACTAGGGTTGCTGATTTTGAAGTCGCCGGCAAGACATTGTTGCAGGGAAGTGCAGCGATCGGTGGAACGCTACTGGTGAACGGTGTCACAAAGACTATTGGTGGTCTTGTTATTCAGACGTGCGCCAGCGGTTCGTGTCCGGGTGATGGTAGTAATCCCGTAGAGACTGGGCAGATGTGGTTGGTGAAATAATATTTATGAGTGGCAATAAAAGCAAAATAAGGGGAATACTGTTTATAACTGCAATTATTATTACGGCAATTGCATCGGTAAAATCAACGTATGCGGCCAATGCGTATGATTTTGGTGGAATATATACTTTGGCCGCTTCGTGTCCTAGCGGCTACACGGCCCAACAGTTCAAATATGGATCGATCGGCTTTACCTCGGATTTGTATTATTGTTATCGTGACGCATCGGCAAGCGGCGGAACAGAATACGAATTTGGTGGTGCGTATATCGGTAAGAGCGATAACGGAGGGGCCGAAGTCAATGTTTATCCGAATCCGATTACGGGTTCTGCCAGTTGCCCGGCGGGATATACGACGACTACATATGGATCCTCAGCGACGACATGGAATCCAGTCTATTATTTTCATTCCTGCACCAAGGACGTATCTGCTGTAGACGATAGCCTGCGTCTGCAAAATGATTTTGGCGGTATATATGGAGTATATACATGTGACCCGCAAAGCACGTCTATTACAGACATAAATACTTTTTGTAAGAATTCATCCGGGGTAAGTGACAGTAGTAGTGTAGGTGATACCAATGGAACATATGCCGGTACACATAACGGCAAGAGCTATGTTAATCCGATGACAATGGGTTATTCATGTCCGTCAGGATACAAGTCAAGTTCGGTGTGGTGGCTGAGAACCGACAGCAAGACTCTAAATTCAGCGGAAGAGAAACCAAACAAAGATTGGATAATGAATATTTGTTACAATGATTTGGCTGTGACCTCCACATGTGTTGATATCGGTCTTAGAGTACAGCAAACAGGCGGTCCTGTAGGACTTTGTGCCGAATCCGGTACCGTCACCTCTGCTCTACGGATAAGAAAAAATGGAATTACATACGGTCTTACACTAGTGGATCCTTCGGATGCCGATGCCACCTCAGTAATAATAAGACTCGCATCAGGTGTCATTAAGGCCGTAAAGAAATATGTACCATAATCGGTAGCCCGTGATAAAAACAAACCCGCCCTGAGAGGCGGGTTTGTTTTCTGTATGGATTGTGTCGTATCGCACACTTATGCTGCTACATAACTCAATGCCATCTTTTGCTCCTTTGGATCGAAGATTGAGATCTTGAAATTGTATGTCTTGCCGAGTTCGAGAGTTTTCCTCAACTTCTCTTCAGTGCCAAATTCTGAAACATGAACAAGACCTGCCACGCCTTCTTCAACCGAAGCTAATGCACCATGCTTGTTGAAC
>JAMDBV010000051.1:9559-10568 GCA_023487965.1 Patescibacteria group bacterium | reverse complement strand
TGCCACCAGAGACCTTACAATAGCAGCTGATCTCAACGCCTCGATTGATAGTTCACTTACATCTTCTGGAAGTTATTCCGGAGCATGGAAAGTTGGCGTATCACAAAATGGTGTACGTGCAGTTGATGGTGTAGGTATTAATCTCTATGGTCCTACCGTGGCTGGTTCGAATGTTACCTATACAGACGGTAACGGAACATCCAATACCATCGTAAGCAACACTTTGTATCAGTCTCTCACTCTGGCCGGTAGCTTGGCTGATAATGCCGTGTTGAATGTATCAACAGATGCTTCAACTCCTTTGAAGGGTGAGGTGATCGCTACAGGTGGTTCTGCCAGCAACCAGTATGACAAGCTCCCGGTTCTCGTCTTTGATGTAAATGCCGATAAGGACAATGTTACAATCAAGGATTTGACCGCTAAAGTCTATGTAACTGGTAGCGGTGCGGCTTCTGCTTCAACAGCTTACCTGTATGATGGATCAACATTGATCAATTCGGCTGCAATAAGCAGTGGCTCTGCTTCGTTCAACAACATCAACTATGTTGTCCCGAGCGGAACGACAAAGGCCCTCACATTGAAGGTTGACGTTACTAGTGCTAACGGTACACTTAATACGGTTACCGCAGGTGTCGCTACTTCAACTTCAGCCGATATCACAGCTTTGAACTCACAAGGAAGTACTGTTACTGTAAGCGGTTCCGCGACAGGCAACGGCCAAAACGTGCGCAAGTACGGTGTAGAAGTTGCTCTCGTCGGCACACCGACAGTTACAACATCAGGCGTTCCTGAGAGCAGTGCCACAAACAATCTTTCTACTTCGACTATGACCGCAACATTTAATGTTCAGGTTACAGCTCGTGGTGAAGCGATTGACTTTGGTACAACAGCTTCAGACACCCCAATGTTCACGAACACGACTGTAAGCTTCAAGGTATACAAGAATGGTGCTTATGCTGGTACGATTAGCGCAAATGCTACTTCGACCTCGTTTGCAACACCTTCTTCT
>JAMDBV010000051.1:0-9549 GCA_023487965.1 Patescibacteria group bacterium | reverse complement strand
CGGAAGCAACAGTTTCGAATTGGCTAAGAACAATTCTGTTACAATCCCTGTCACGTTCCAGATTGACGGTCGCACGGCTGCAGGTGCAGTTCTTGCCAGCGGTTTGTATTCTGTTGGACTAGAAGGAATCCAGTGGACAAGTGCCAATGGTGGCATAACATCGACGACCTTCATGGCCGGAGATACTCACTGGAGGACATCGGATGTATCATTCCCATAAGCTATTGGCTTATATCAGATCGGCTTTGTTGATCTGATAGGAAACACAAAAACCGCCACCTGGGCGGTTTTTGTGTTTGTGTCGTTGTGATAATATATAAACATGAAACTTTCGAAGCGTGTCATCGGAAAATATATTTTATTATCATTATTGGCGGCTTTAGGTTTTGTGCCTGCCGCTGCGACAGTTCATGCTTATGCATGTATAGATTTGAATTATAATCTTGGATACGGCATGACTGATGCATATGACAATGGTCCAATTATACGTTTGCAGAGCTATCTCAACGGTGTGGGGTATTTGTCTGCTTTACCAAATGGTCATTTTGGTCCGTCAACCGAAGCGGCAGTGAAAGTCTTTCAGGTCGTTAATGGTATTAATCCTATAGGGTACGTTGGACCTTTGACGAGGGCAAAAATAAAGACGAAGACTTGCGGTCTTGTTAAAGAAGATTCAGTCAGCTCTCAACCAATGGGTAGTATTGTTCAGACATCAACAGATGCGAAGGTGTTGGTCAACAGCTCATCCAAAGATGATCAGTTAATTTCAAATCCAGAAACCGGACAGAGCCTTACGATAGGAAGCGACATTGATATATTGTGGACCAAAAATATAGACTATTCATACAACATATTCTTGGAACACGAAGGTGGTTATTCGGCCGGATTCATTGCGATCAACCAATATAATAAAGACAAATATTCGTGGCATGTTGGCACCGTGTATTCATCAGCCCAAAATGATTATCTTAGTGTGGCGACTGGTACGTACAGAATTCGTTTACAAGCTGTCAAGAAAGGTTCATTACAAGCGGATATTGTCAGTGGCTACTTTACAATCACCGCACCGAAAATAAATATCACCTCGGTCTATCCATTGAGTATTCCTAATGACGGAAAAACAGCCGGTGTTATTTTTGGTAATGGTTTTGATGTAAATACTAGTATTAATATTGATCGTAAATACGGATGGCCAGCCCCTGTTTTATTCAGATCAACAGATAACAAAATTATTGTTTTCAGTATACCGACCTCAATAAGTCCGGGGAATCATTACCTCTATTTGAGGAATTCCTATGATATGGTTTCTGATCCTATTATGATAACAATTAGTCAGAGATCGCAATAACTAAATATGACCAATCCCTTCGACGAAACATTTTTCAACCGCTTCATCAGCTTTGTCGGCATTGTCGCAGTCATTCTCCTGATTTTGTTTGTGACCCAGCTATTCATAAAATAGTTATATAATGTTTGCTTGGATAAATTGGCCAGAAAACATGGTTTCCCAGAATTATCCACAAATTCGGGCTAATTTGTTGCCCATACTCCACAAATTTGATATAATTCTGGTACTATGTATAAAAGGATTTTAGCTGAAATCATCAATAATGGCTTTAAATCGGGGTTTGTAACCATGGTATATGGAGCTAGACGAGTTGGAAAAACCGTATTACTTGGTCAAATACAGGAATTATTGGGCAATGGAAGTATATTATCGTTGAACGGTGATACAGCCGAATCAGTAAACGCCCTGAACACGAATTCCGAAATAAAATTAACCGAATTGGTCAAGAATTCCGAAATAATATTTATTGATGAAGCACAGAAGATACCCAATGTTTCCCTGGCGGTAAAAATAATTATTGATAAATTCCCAGACAAGAAAATAATTTTAACAGGTTCGTCATCGCTACAATTGGCCAGAGGATCTCGTGAAGCGTTGACTGGTCGGAATAAATCATTCGTGTTGTATCCGCTTAGTACAGCGGAATTGTCTGCCGGCATCCAAGATTTCAAAATACCATATTTGCTCGAGGACCAATTGATTTTCGGGGGCTACCCGTATGTTTATGCGTTATCCAGTAGGGATGAAAAAAGAAAATATTTGGAAGAAATTACCAAAGATTATCTTTTCAAAGATGTATTCGAATTGGAAAGACTTGATAGACCTGAAATATTCAGTAAGCTGGCAACGCTACTCGCTTTTCAAATAGGCCAAGAGGTTTCGCTCAATGAGCTGGCTACATCATTGGGCGTCAGCATAAAGACAGTGTCTAGGTATTTAGATCTATTGGAAAAGAGTTTCGTGGTATTCCATCTGAGTGCATTTTCGAAGAATGGCCGAAAAGAAGTCGTAAAGACCAAAAAATATTATTTCTATGACTTGGGGATCAGAAATTCACTCATAGGGCAATTCTTACCATTATCGGACAGGACAGATATTGGCGCCCTGCGGGAGAATTTTCTTATCGTTGAGCGGATGAAAAGACAAGAATATTCTGGCAAGTCAGTTGACATGTACTTTTGGAGAAATTATTCCGGCGCGGAGATTGATTTGATAGAAGTCGAGGACGGCAAATTGTCCGCTTATGAATTCAAATGGAATAAGGATCGAGCCAAAACACCCAAAGGATTCCATGATCAATATGGAGAAAATACAAAGTTGATAAATAAAGACAATTATCTAAGTTTCATTCTATGATTTGCCGTGTCTGACCACACATTGACTATTTGTTAGAACGACGAAACAGTTCATGGTCATTTCAGACTTATTTTATCCGGATTTTATACTCTTTTAATCATGTCTTAATCATGTCGGTGCTACGCTATTACATTATCGGCGTAAATAAATACTGACATGCATACAAACAATACAAGATCATATATTTTCATATTCTCTTTCATATTGTCTCTCACGATTATTCCGGTCACGAGTTTGGCCGCGACTACGATACCAAACGCCATGACCATAAGCGGCAGTGTTGTCTGGGATAAAGCCGGCAGTCCATATATTCTGGAAGGTTTGGTAAATGTATCCCAAGGCGGTCATTTGACGATAGACCCCGGTACGAGTGTAAGGTCCGACATCAATGCGGATATTGCCGAAATATCTGTTAATGGCGGTAGTTTGGTCATGAATGGTAAGAGCGATCGTGTGAACATTCAAGGGCTCAATGACATATTCGTAGTCTCGGGGAAGGTTGATATATTTGGGGCGGATATTTCTACCACGTATGGCCTCGGCCTCGTAAGATCGACCGCCAATATCGCAAGCTCGACATTCGAATCGGGTGATGATGCTGTTGTCATAGACAAAAGCATTGTAAATATCAAAGATAGCGAGATTATAAACAATAAAAGAGGCATTACGGTTAGGTCATCGAATCCGATATTCGTCGCCGACAATCAGATAAGGTACGGCATCGGCGGTATCGGCAATGTATCGGACGCTCCGAGTGATACCGATGTCAATATCAGCAATACGGCATTAGTCGGCAATGTCGAATATGCAGTTTTCAATATGTCGACGAGCACCGTCATTGCCGAGAATAATTGGTGGGGTGATGCGACTGGTCCGTCATTCACCGGCCAGAATAGTATTAACGGTTATATCGACGCGGATCCGTGGCTAAAGACACGACCGGAATTTGTCGAGGATAAAGTCTGCTGTTCAAGTGTTCTTTTTCTGCCGGGCATAGAGAGTTCATACCTATATGAACCAAGTAATTCATTGTTGGGCAAGATAATGCCGGCAAATACATTGTGGCCACCCAATCGCAACGATGACGTTCGAAAGCTATTTATGAATACGGACGGTAGCAGTGTAAACAAAGACATATATTCAGGCGGCGCGGTAGGCAGTGTATTTGGTTTGTACCATGTGTATGACAAATTCATCGGATATATGAACGATCTGGTATCAAACAAGAAGATAAATGAATGGAAAGCGTTTGGTTATGATTGGCGAAAACCGATCGCCGATATTGTAAATGGCAAAGAACAAAAGGCGACCACTACGGACGATCTGATAAGGTCGGTCGAGAGTCTGGCCAATGATTCGCAGACGCATAAAGTCACTGTTATCGCGCATAGCAATGGCGGTCTGGTCGCGAAATATCTGGTCAAGAAATTGTCTGAAATTGGCAAGGATAATCTCATCGATTCGGTCATCTCGGTGGCGGTACCATATCTCGGTACGCCACAAGCGATTGCCGGCATCCTGTATGGTGATGAACAAGAGATCGCCAAGGGAATAATCTTAAAGCAGTCGGTCGCCAGAGAGATGGGCCGGAATATGCCAAGTGCCTATTCGCTATTGCCGAGCGAGCGATATTTCGACAGTGTGAGCACTCCGGCAATAACTTTTGCGTCGAGTACAATTCCCGGCATAAATAACGGAAGCTATCAATTGGCGATCAGTGATGGATCTAGTCTGGCCTCATTTATCATCGACGATGCCAGGGCTCGAGTCGAACCGAAATTGAGCGACACGAAAAATCCGATAGTGGGAAACGGTTTACTCATGAATGCCGCGGAGGCCTTGCATGCCATTCTGGACCCATTCACTTGGCCTACGTCTATAGCGAGATTGTCGATAATCGGTTGGAATATGCTTACAACCAAAGGCGTTGATTACTATACCAATGAAACGGATAAAAAAGTTTCAAACATGGGTGATGGTACGGTTGTGGCCAAGAGCGCGGCATACGATTCAGGCAAGGCCGTATCCATCGATCTTGCGGAGACGACCAAGAATGATAAGACGAATATTGATCACGTGGACATAATGAATTCTTCATCGACGCAGAGTGTCATAGACAAATCACTGAAAGGCACGAATCCGGATTCATTCTGCAATGACATTGAAAACATTCCGGGTGTGACATGTGGCGAACCGGATTATTCCAAAGAAATATATCCCGCCGAAATCGTTATCAGCGCGCATTCGCCGGTCTATCTCGCCGTATATGATGAAGCGGGTAACAAAACCGGTTTTCTTCCACCACCACCGGGCGTTGAGGAGGGACTATTTCGCTTCTGTGATACCGGCATTTTGACATCACGTTGCTGGACGCAAGACAAAACTGATTCGGACGATTATGACCAGTACATTGGTTTGGAAGATGGCGGACAAAGATATACCATAGTCGCGACCGGCAAAGGTGTCGGCACGATGACATTGGACATCGAGAGGGACGTTGGTGGTCATCGTATGGACATAGTCGAATATATTAATGTGCCGGTGAATGAGAAAACAGTCGCCTCCACCACCATACAGCTCGAACCGTTGCCGATATACAAGACGATGCCTGATAAGAACGCTTCCAATACGCCCAGTCTGATCTTGCCTAAAGCGAAACCTCTGCTTATAGACAGAAATGCCGATGGCAAGCCGGACAACTCCGTAATGCCAAAAAGACCGGATAGGGTTGTGGTATCGAGCATCACTGCCGAACAGACAATAAAATATCTTTCCGATCTATTTGGTCGCGGTCCGCACGTGACGCAGATAATCAAACGCATAACCAATTTAAACAGATCCGACGCGGAGGGCAGAATCATTGATTTGGTGAAAATAGACAGACAAATCAGGGACATCATAAGCAAACTGTACAAGAACAAATCTAATCAATTATCCGAAAGTCAGAAGGAATCAGTTCTGGCTGTAATCGACAAACTTTTGGAAAAATACCAGTAACCGAGCCGGTTGCGCTTGCGCACAGTGTTGTGTTGTGATATGTTTGGAATGTAAGGCCAAAGACAGAAGGTGCGAAATATCGCGTAAATCCTTCCGAGGTTAATCTCTTTGTTTTCTATTGGCCTTGAATAAAGGTCGACGCCCGTACGGGTGTTTATAAGCAAACAAAAATCATATGGCAAGAACAAAGGATGATAAAAAGGTGATTATCGATAAGATAAGTACCATTATGGACGGAGCCAAAACATTGGTATTCGTCAATTTCCACGGACTCAAGGTCGCCGATGCGACCGCGATGCGCCGCGAATTCAAGAAAAACGGCGTGGGATATTTCGTCGCCAAAAAGACCCTTACAGAGAAGGCTTTGGAAAAGAAAAAGTATGAAGGCGAAGTTCCGGTACTTGTCGGAGAGTTCGGTTTCGCTTACAGTGAAGACCTTATCGCTCCGGCCAGACTCGTTTATGAATTCGAAAAGAAATTGAACAATCAGGTATCGATAGTTGGTGGCGTATTTGACGGTAAGTACATGAGCAAAGAAGAGATGACGGGTATCGCAACGATTCCGCCGATCGAGACTTTGTACGGCATGTTCGTCAACGTTATCAATTCCCCGATACAAGGATTGGTTATGGCTCTAGATCAGATAAGTAAGACAAAGAAAGATTAATATTAGCAATCAATAACATAGACAAAGAACATGGAAACCAAAACAGAAGCAGTCGAGATTCCGGCAAAGTTCAAGGACATTGTCACATCGATCGAAAAGATGTCGGTCATCGATCTCAACGAACTCGTAAAATTACTCGAAAAGAAATTTGGCGTTTCGGCGCAGGCGGTAGCGGTTGCGGCGGCACCGGCGTCAGGCGCGGCGGCGGCAGGTGAAGAGAAGAGCGTCTTCGCGGTCCATTTAGCCGCGGCGGGTGATCAGAAGATCGGTGTCATAAAGGTAGTTAAGGAACTTCTCGGTCTCGGACTCAAGGAAGCCAAGGATCTTGTAGATGGAGCTCCGGCTCTATTGAAGGATGGTGTCAAGAAGGAAGATGCCGAAAATATCAAGAAGCAGATCGAGGCGGCAGGTGGAAAGGTCGAACTCAAATAAACGACTCCGCAACATTGGGGCGAAAGGCGGTCATATGCGACCGCCTTTTGTCTTTTGTTTCTTTCTGCTAAGATGAATTGCATCGAAAATAATATGGAAACGCTAACATTCCTTTTCGGCAGTGAAATCAAGATCAAGCTCTTGCGACTTTTTCTATTCAATGAGAACAACGTCTTTCTGATGAGGGAAGTGATCGACCGTATAATGTCTTCCGCCTCCGCCGTCAAAAAAGAATTGAATATACTTGTCAAGGCCGGCATCGTACGCCAGAAGCATGTCTCAAAAGAGATAGACATAAAGAGTGGCAAGAAGGTCGTCCGAAAGAAGTTCGATGGTAACGGCTATGTATTCAATGAGAAGTTTCCTTACAAGGATCCGCTCAAAAATCTGTTGACGGTGGCGAGTATCCAGGCGGACGATACATTGGCGCGACGATTCGCCGCGGTAGGGCGGGTAAAGCTCATAATTGCCGCTGGCGTATTTATCCAGAATTGGGATTCGAGAGTCGATCTGCTGATCGTTGGCGATGAGCTCAATCAAAAAAAGATAGAATCGATAATCTCCGGTATAGAATCTGAAATCGGCAAAGAAATATCGTACTCTGCCTTTGAAGTTACCGATTTTGAATATCGTCTCGGCATCCACGACCGTCTCGTAAGGGACATTTTGGACTATCCGCATATCACTCTGCTCGACAGATTGGGTATTGAGTCGCAGTAAACGCGATTATCCACAACACCTTTGAAAGACGGTTTTTTCATTCATGGTACAATGAAGACATTACCGGAATATTTATTAGCTTTACAATAATAATATGATATATATCCAAAATTGGGGTGATGTTTTCACAAGCTCACTTCAAAGCGTATGGTACGGCGTCGCGAATTTCATTCCGAGCCTTGTCATCGCTCTCATTATCTTCGCTATCGGCTGGGTCCTGGCGGCTCTTGTCGAGAGACTGGTCGAAAGCATTTTGAAATCGTTCAAGCTCGACGCTCTCTTGAAAAGCGCGGGTATGGATGAAGTCATGAAGCGTGCCGGACACAATCTTAACTCCGGACGTTTCATCGGCATTCTATGCAAATGGTTTGTTATCGTTGTCTTCTTGATGGCGTCTCTCGATGTACTCGGCCTTAATCAAGTCAATGATTTTCTGAGACAGGTAGTCAACTATTTGCCGCAAGTTATCGTAGCCGTCCTCATACTTATGGTATCCGCGGTCATTGCGACAGCGATGCAAAAAGTGGTTATTGCAAGTTCCAAAGCAGGTCATATCAGGATGGCCGAGTTTCTCGGTAAGGTCACGAAGTGGGCTATCTGGATTTTTGCGATTCTCGCAGCTTTGCTTACGCTCGGTATTGCCCCGGCTCTCATACAGTGGGTCGTTACCGCAATCTTCGCCGGTGTCGCCTTGGCGATCGGCTTGGCGTTCGGTCTCGGCGGCAAGGATGCCGCACAGAGATGGATCGAAAAGACGACACAACATTTGTCGGAGAAGGACTAATCATATTTTCCAGGAATGTCTTGCGGAAACAGGTGACCGGCAACGGTCGCCTGTTTCGTTGTTATATTTTGCGGAGTTATTGCCCGCCGGAATGTATTACTTATTGTTACCAAAATCGCCATTCAAATTGCATCCATATTCGCTTCCAAGGCTTCAGCAAATACGGGCAATTTGTTCAGGCTCGAATCGCATTGGTAACAATAAGTAATACATTCCGGCGGGCTTAAAATTCATGGTAAAAGATAACACTCGCGAAGATACTGTTCACATATTGACAATATAAGTAGCTGGTGTAGTATGTTGGGTACACAGGATGAATACAAGAATCAACTGCATACCACGGCCTTGAGCCACACTCCTTCGGGAGCGTGACCTGAAGCCGCTCAAAGCGGTTTTCTTTTTCGGAAGGAATGCATTTTGAAAACTGAATAATTCAAGCAAAAAAGTAAAAATTGTCCGCCTTATTCGTTTTGCGAATATGGCGTACGATGTAGGTAAAAACAATACCCGCCTTGCTCGCTTTCGGCGAGCTACGGCGTGGTAAACAAGCGGTTCTTAGAATTCCTAATGGGAATTTAAGAGCGTATGGTGGATGCCTTGGCTAGAAAAAGCGATGAAGGACGCGGCGTGGCGGCGATATGCTTCGGGGAGGTGCCTAGCAACCTTTGATCCGGAGATTTCCGAATGCGGAAACGCAATACGATGAACTCGTATTACTCTGAACGCAAGTGAGGAGTGCATACCCTGGGAAGTAAAACATTTCAGTACCAGGAGGAAAAGAAATAAACATACATTCCGTTAGTAGCGGCGAGCGAAAGCGGAGAAGACCAAACGCGCGGTAGCAATACTGTGCGGGTTGTAAGGCGAGATTGTTCCTTTTATAGGAAGAGAAGTTACAAAATTTGTTGTTAGAAGAATCGTCTGGAAAGACGAGCCCTAGAAGGTGATAGCCCTGTAGTCGAAAATAACAAATCTTCTTTGATCTTGTTCTTGAGTACCTCGGGACACGAATAGCTCGAGGGAATCTGCCGGAACTAACCGGCAAGTCTAAATATTTTTCTAGACCGATAGTGAACTAGTACCGTGAGGGAAAGGTGAAAAGCAGCCCGGAAGGGCGGTGAAATAGATCTGAAACCATATGCTTACAAGGAGTCGGAGCGGTAATTGGTTACTAGTTACTAGTAGCAAGTTACTGGTAGAATACATGCATGAAAAGCTATAAAGATTTGGATCTGCCAAAAGCTT
>JAMDBV010000034.1 GCA_023487965.1 Patescibacteria group bacterium | reverse complement strand
CGATACGCCGGTGTTCGGACTTTCCTCCCTCCGCAAAGCGAAGAGTGATTGTCTAGTGCTGCCACTTTACAATACCACAAAATAACATTTTACACAAACTTGTCGCGATCTAGAAGCAAATATAGACTAATTATTCAGCCTATCTCTCACTTTACCCTCCTCGACCTTGTCCGAAACTCGAGCCTGTGCTTTTTTGACTTCCTTCAATGATTCGATCACGGAATTCAGACTCTTCAGATAAGCTGAGCTAATATTATTCATCGTCCTTGTGTACGTTTCCGCCAGCGATATCAGTGCTTCACCCTTTTCTTCCGCTGATAATGGCAATTTCACCGAGTCATCGATGACCTTCTTCATTTCGTCAAAATCCTGAACGGAATTGTCGGTTGTCGAAGTTATATTATTTTGTGGCATATTGATTTAACTTTATTTTGGCAATAATTCTAGCAATGACGATTCGTTTCATTCTTGAATCTTCAGAATCGTCTAGGCCGCCCGCTGACTTATTCAAATACTCCGCCAGAGCATTCGCGATATCGGTATATTCTTTCCTTCCACCAAGGGATTTCAAACGTAAGAACTTGCCTAATTCTCCTTCCATATCTTTTAGTGGCACACTACCGAGATCGCCTGAAATTATTATACCGTCTATTGCTCCCTGGGCGAGGCGGTCTAATGCCCCATCCAGATTCTTGATCAACTCATTTCTCTGTTCCGGAGTTAATTTATTCATACCATTGTCTCCATCTGACATCTTTTCTACTAGCTTCATATATTCATGACCTCTTTCGAGTAAAGTATCAAATGTTAAACTATTACCAGAGATCATATCTTTGAGTCTTTTGATGACTTTTTCCTGGATAGATGTGCGCAGAATTTCGATTCCTGCCAATGAATCCATAAGTTCCCCCTCTATTCCGTCAAATATATTCATTTCTTCCGCCACACCCTTTACGGCAGATAACTTCCTTTTTATCTCTGCCCTGAATCGGTCAACATCTCCAAGGCTTTCCAGCGGGGGCAATTTTTCCCTTACTTGTTCCAAAGCATCCAATTCCTTTCCCGCTCCTTCAGAGCCAAAGAATTTGTCAAAATGTGAGAATCTTTCCATCCATTTCCCGAATCGACCAAAGAATTTCCGTGCTTTATTCAAGTCTGCGAGAATATCAGTTAATTCCCCTCTTTTATTGATATCATCTTTATTTATACCCAATTTTTCCAATTCCCTCCATGCTTCATCAATTTTCCTCTTATTCTCCGCCAATTCCTCTATTTGCGCCTGCAACTCTTTCAACCTATCCGGATCTGCCTCCGCAATCCGATCAATTTCGGTGGCAATATATTTCTCATCATCAGGACCGAGAGTAACACCAAGATCAGCAGATATTCGATCTTTGTACAGCTCTGTTATGTTAATCTTGTACTTTTCTCTGGTTTGATACAATTCATATTTTTGTTCAACTATTTTTGGATCTTGCGAGATTTTTTCTTCATCAACTCCCGAACCAACCAAATACCTCATGAATGGCTCATTGTTATATGCTTCATCTATATCTATTTGAGGTCCTTCTTTACCCGGTTCATTTTTTTTCATAGAAATTTATTAAATACTAATATATCACTTATTACCCGTATTATACTTCCCCATAATCTCGCTTTCAATAATGGCCTTATCACGACCGTATTTCAACATAGACAATTTCTTGAGGTCTTCAACCTGTGACACATTCCCGGCCGGGAATGGCATGGCCTGAATATTGAACGGCTTTATCGGCTTGCCGCCCGCGAGCATCTTCACATAAGCGTTGAAATTGTTGATATTGATAATATCCTTTGCCATGAATGTCGGAGCCAGCTGTTTTTCCAAGAATTCCGCATCTTCCGTGCCGACACGGTATATAGCCATTGAACCAACGTTGCCAAACACCGCGTTTCTGATCTTCTCATCGAGTTGACCGATGAATTGATGCGCCAAATTTAACGAAAGCCGATACTTTCTCGCTTCAGACAAGATAACGGCAATCGAATCGGTTGTTATATTCTGGAACTCATCGAGATAGAGGAAAAAATCATTCATCTTGGCGCCACTGCCGACGATGTCCACGCGCGAAAGCGAAGCCATCAGCAACTTGCCGACCAGAATGAGTCCGAGCAAATGCGAATTGATATCACCAAGTCTGCCCTTCGACAGATTGACTAGGAGGATTTTGCGCTGATCCATGATTTCACGAAAATTGAACGATGACTTTTCTTGAACGATTATCGGGCGCATGATTTCATTGGCCAGGAATACATCGAATTTGGACGTGATGTACGGCACAACATTGGCGAGAGCCGCCTCACCACCCGCCTTCTCAGCGATCTCTCGCCAGAATTGCACGATGATCGGATTTTTGCATCGTGATATCTTCAAATCCCTGAATTGCTTGTTGGACATGACACGCGAAACATCGAGCAGAGTCGAACCAGACTCGGGATCTTCGATAACTAGTCCGGTTGCATTGCGGAAATATTGTTCGAATATCGGACCCATTGATTCCGGCACGGCGCCGTACAACTTCTGGAATATGGAAAACATCTCATTGACAACAAATGTCTTCTGCTCCGGAAAACGAGGATCGTATTCGAGCATATTGAGCGCCATCGGACGCTCGACCGACGCCGGATCAAAATAAACGACATCTTCATATCTCTCCTTGGGAATATTGGCGAGAATGTCTTGCACGTCCGAACCGTGCGGATCGACGAAACAAACACCGGCACCGGCCTTTATGTCCTGCAAGATCATATTTTTGAGCAAAGTCGTCTTGCCGGTACCGGTCTGACCAATGACGTAGAAATGCCTCATACGATCTTCGGGCGCGATATAAATCTCGGTCTTTTTGCCACGATAATCATTGATACCGAGAAGTGTTCCGGCGGTCGGCACCTCGAGTGGCGCCGGCGCCTCGCCTGAAGCGGATACTTTGAGTTGCGGAGCAACGTGTCTCTCGGTCGTCGCCGGGAAATGAATACACGACGTCATTTCTTCGATGTTGAAAGTTATGGCCTCACTGCGATCAAACGTCCTCAGGGAAAATTGTCTCAGTACATTGCCGACATTCTTTCCATCGATACGATTCCAGGTAATGCGATTGCCGTTACCGCTTTCAAACTGGTTGAAGGCGGATTCGATATCACCAAGAATGCCCGAGGCCTCATCACCGGTTGCCGCCGATGCGGCGATACGTATATTGACCGAGATGAATGGTGATGACATCTTCTTTGTAAAGGACTCGATTATATTCTGGTCCAATGTTTGAGCGCGCTTTTGATCATCTTCTTTTTCCTTTTCGATCGCTTTGGCGCTTTTGAATATACCCAATACCTCTTTGCCGAAGGCGCCGAGATTGCTCTGTACCGTTTCCGCCAACGCATCATTGACCTTCTTGCCTTCACGTATCTTCTCTATCGCCTTTTCACAATTCTTAAACATAGTGTCGTCACGACCGCCAACAACGAGCTGAATGGCCGCGCCCTCACCCTCGCGGTCGATCTTTGAGAATGAATTGAGTATCGCGCCGAGAGGATCCGTATCAAATTCCCTATATGACTTGAGCGGATACAATGGATGCCTCGCGAGTTTTGCATATGAAGCGTAAGACACTCCGGCATCATTGAAAATATTATAGTCGTCTTTGTGTTCGACTATATGAGCGTGCGGAAAAACCGAAATAATTTGTTTCTCGAAGAGATCGCGGCGCACCGATGGTACGGATACATAGAAGATGAAATTGTCGCTACCGTTGGAGTTGGCGATTTCGATCGTGAACCACGAGGGCGATTTCGGATCATCGTTTATGGACAACATTCCGGAATAGAACTGCTCCATGCCGGAAATCAATTTTTCGATATTGCCTTTCAATTCTTCGGCATCCGCTTCGGGCAATGAGACCTCGAAAAGGGTCATGTGTAGCGGCTTCCATATCGGATCTTTTTCGTCGAGACCGTTGAGCTCATATCCGGAAGTTACGAACTGTACCAAAAATCGGTGAAAATCGTCATAAAGATGAGGATTGTTCATACGCTCAACAACGTTGATGGTATTGCGTATGCCCTTTTCGGCCACAAGTGATATCAATTGTTCCATCTGCTTATCGTGCGCTTCCGGTGACAATTCAAGGACTATTTCATTGGCTTCATGATCCTTGATGGCGAGATCCGGTGCCAAAACTTCACGATGATCGGAATTGGCGTAGTTTTCGATAACATTTCCAGCAATCTGATGTTCAGACACTTTTTCACCACGCGTTTCGGCGTTCGAGTGTTCCTTGGCTACCTCACCACGAATGATCGCCAGTTCGTGTTCCGGCGTTGTCGCCAATTGTCTCTCGACGTTGTTCGAATTCATGGGCACATTATACCGTGAATGATATATGGTGTGTATTCACAGGTTACCGAGATCGGACCTCGCCATCTTCTGTTGGCATGGCAAGGTCCGACCTCGGCATAATTTTGACTTATGATAATTCTCGGATACAATGATGCCATGAAAAACATAAAATCAATCCACGCACGCGAAATCTTGGATTCACGCGGCAACCCGACTGTTGAAGTCGATCTATTACTCGATGATGATTCCTTCGGACGGGCCAGTGTACCATCGGGTGCATCGACGGGTAGTCATGAAGCTCTAGAATTGAGAGATGGCGACAAGGAACGCTATGGCGGCAAAGGGGTCAAAAAGGCGGTAGCAAATGTGAACGATATTATCGCAAAGGAATTGAAAGACTCCGAATATGACCAACTTTCTCTCGACAATACTCTCATTGAGATGGATGGCACGACCGATAAAAGCAAACTGGGTGCGAATGCGATTCTGGGCGTATCATTGGCTTTTGCCAAAGCAAGCGCGATTTCTGACAAGATCCCTCTATATGAGTATTTCTCACGAATCTCAAATACGGGCAATGCGGTCTGTCTGCCGGTGCCCATGATGAATATCATAAACGGTGGTAAGCATGCGGAAAATTCCGCGGATATTCAGGAATTTATGATCGTGCCATTCGGCTTCAACGCTTTTAGCGATGCTTTGCGCGCCGGCGACGAAATATTCCACGCTTTGAAAAAGATACTACATGATCGCAAGTTGGCGACTACCGTCGGCGATGAAGGCGGTTTTGCTCCATCATTACCGTCGAACGAAGATGCCATCACGACAGTAATCGAAGCGATAGAAAGAGCCGGATACAAACCAGGCAAGCATGTCGGTATCGCGCTAGATGTGGCGGCAACAGAGCTGTATATTGACGGCAAATATGTTTTGGCCAGAGATAAGCACACATTGACGAGTCAGGAAATGGTCGCTTGGTATGAAAGTCTTGTCGACAAATACCCAATCGTATCGATTGAAGACGGATTGTCCGAAGATGATTGGGACGGCTATCAACTCCTTACCGAAAAACTCGGCAACAAGACGCAACTGGTCGGCGACGATCTGTTTGTGACAAATATCGATCGTCTACAGAAAGGCATAGAGAAGGATGTCGCCAATTCTATTTTAATCAAGCTCAATCAGATCGGTACGGTGAGTGAAACGATAAATGCTATTAATTTGGCAAAAAAGGCGAAGTACACTTCGATCATTTCTCATCGCTCAGGTGAGACGGAGGATGTCACCATTGCCGACTTCGCCGTCGGTACAGGAGTCGGACAGATCAAGACCGGTTCACTTTCTCGCACAGACCGTGTCGCCAAGTATAATCAACTTCTCAGAATAGAAGAAATACTAAAGAAAGACGCGGAATATTCGTCAGCGTTCAAAAAATAGCACTTGTGAACAGTATATGAACAGCTTTTGCCCAGAATCAGACATTTTCCGCTTGCTTTCCTCAGGTGAGGGTCTACAATTACTATGTCTACACATGAGATGATCCTTAAATAAATATATAGGGCCAATAAATTGAGTCGCTTAGACTCACCGGCACCACTTACAAATTTTGGAACCATTCTCAATAGTAGGCGTATGCACAAAGACCCGCGTATGCGGGTTTTTGTGTGGCACAAAATTACTGCTTCGTATCATACACATTCGTATTGTATGCCGAAAGAAAAACCCCTTGCGGGGCTTTCTTCGCACCGACCCGTTATGGAGTGGTCGGTGTCGGCTCCTGCGGCTTTTGCTGAGGTGCCTGTGACGGGGCCGGATTTGGCTTCGCCATGTTATTGAGCGAGTTGGTTAACTCTCGCCACTATATTCTATTACGCTCGCAAGCATCACCCGCCTTCCCTAACCTTTTTGACAACATGTCAAAAGCATACACATAATTCAGGCCTGAATAATACAGCCGGCGACATGGTGTAATTTGTGTAGAAATTTCAAAATAAATTAACCAAAAAGTAAATACCGGCGTCTCCAGTAAAATGCAACAGTTTACAGAGTGCAACAATTCATGCTATATTTTATTTCTATGAAAAAACCCATCACACTTATTATTCTCGACGGTTGGGGCTACCGCGAGGAAACAAAGGATAATGCAATAGCCACCGCCAAAAAACCAAATTTCGATCGACTCTGGAGCACATATCCACATTCCCTCTTGCAAGCTTCCGGCCGCGCCGTCGGCATTCCGGACGGACAGATCGGCAATAGCGAAGTCGGTCACACCACTATCGGAGCCGGCACGATCGTCGATATGGACCTCGTGCGCATAGACAAGGAGATAGAATCCGGTGCGTATCATACCAACCCAGCATTTGTACAGCTTTTCGAACATGTCAGAATGTATGACTCGACCCTCCACGTCCAAGGACTTGTAAGCCCGGGCGGCGTACATAGTCACCAACGACATCTTTTCTCCTTCTTGCGCGAAGCCAAAGCTCAGGGTATGAAGCGAGTCGCCATTCACGTATTTACAGACGGACGCGACACTCCGCCACAAAGCGCTTCGCAATATCTGAAGGAGCTCGAAGCACTCATCGCCGAATTGGGACCGGAATTCTTCATCGCAACCATTTCTGGCAGATATTATGCCATGGATCGCGACAATAACTGGGATCGTCTGGCGAAAGCCGAGCAGGCGATTTTCGATTGCAAGGGTGAGGTCTGTGAAATCAAGCCATCGGCTTATCTCGAAGAGAAATACAAACAAGGCAAAGTCGATGAATTGCTCGAACCCATCGTCTGCGCCACCCCCGAAGGTATCGGTTGCGCGGTCGAAAAGAATGATGCCGTATTTTTTTTCAATTTCCGCGCCGACCGCGCCCGCATGTTCACACAAAGACTGATGGAGAGACAGAAGGTCGACAATATTTATGTTGTCACCCTGACAGAATACTGCGTCGACTATACGTGCACAGTTGCATTTCCGCCGACCAAGATCGAAACAACTCTCGCCAATGAGATCTCGAGAGCCGGGCTCAAGCAGGCGCACATCGCCGAAACCGAAAAATTCGCCCACGCCACATATTTCCTGAATGGAGGTAGGGAGAAGCCATATGACGGCGAAGTAGATATCATGCTTGATAGCCGCAAAGACGTGAAGACTCATGACGAGGCGCCGGAAATGCGAGCCGTGGGAATCGCCGACAAAGCGATCGAAGAGATCGAAAAAGGTACTGACTTTATATTTATCAATTTCGCCAATGCTGACATGGTCGGCCATACCGCCAATGTACCGGCCATCATAAAGGCCGTCGAGGCCGTTGATACCGCCCTCGGCAGAGTTGTCGATGCCCTCGATAAGAAAGGCGGTATCGCACTCATCACCGCCGATCATGGTAACGCAGAAATAAACATCGACCCTGTCACGGGCATCAGGCACACAGCTCACACAACCAGTCTTGTACCATGCATCATCACATCGCACGATTACAAACTCCACAATGGCGGACTCTCCGATATAGCACCGACTATTCTAAATATATTGGACATCGCCATACCTGGCGTAATGACCGGAAAACCTCTCACAGAATAGCCGCGCTCTATACTACTCTCGCACTCTTGGGAACCAGAAGAGCGCCTACGTATCTGACAAGTAATATTGATGCTGTTGCGCAAAATACACCGAGTGACCAGCCGGCGACAACATCCGACGCCCAATGTACGTTGATGATGAGCCTCGAAACACCGATCGAGAACACCACTAACACACAGAGTGCGATTGCGGTCTCGCGATAATGCACATTGCTTATCCTGAATGCCAAACAGTATGCAACTATTACAAACAACGCCGCGGCGATTGCCGAATGCCCGCTCGGAAAACTCGGATCGGATAGATATACGAGCGCATTGTCCGGACGAACCCTCAGGAAGAACTCCTTCATCAAGCCAAGCACAAAACCGGTCGATGCCAATGAAAGTACGAATAAAACCGATTCACGCCAATAGCGTCTGAATGCAAGAACGACCGCCACCACGCCCCCGAATGCGATAATTACGGGAACATTGGCGACAATACCGATAAATTTCGAAAATGCAATCGCAATTTGCGGCGCATGATCATTCATAAATATGTTCATGGCGATATCAAAATTCGCCATGAACGATGCGGACGCCCATGCGTCACCGATCGTCTTGGCCAACGCCCATAAGGAAATGAGATTTAGTCCTAGCGCAAAGAGTTCGTATTTACGGAAAATATGAAATCTAACATTGACAAAATGGTAACCCCAAACGATGAGTATTATCACCAAAGTCGCTATGAGTAGCATACGCCCGAATATTCCGGCCGCGGCATGGTAACCGAGTCCAAACACATAACCGAGCAAAACCGAAGCACTAGCCCAGAGTATGCCGCCTATCATATTGAATATCCAAAAACGCACGATATCCGAGTCACTTGTTCCGACGATAAATGGCATTAGAGGACGCGTGATGGGATTGAATCTGCCGAGGATCAATGCTTTGCCGGTATGCTTGGTAACCATGGCTTTGGTCTTGGCTATATGTTCATCTTTGATGAATAGATACGGCTTGAGACGGTCAATAAGTCTCATACCATAACGCCTCCCCATATAAAAGCCGATCATATCGCCGATAACCGCTCCAAGTGACGCCAGAGTGATGACATAATATAGGTTGAATACACCGACTCTGGCCAGAAATCCGGAGATGATCACGGCCGTATGTCCCGGTACAAATGATCCGATGAACGGTATGGCTTCAACAATCGAAATGATGAATAAGAAGACATAACCGCCGTGAGTGGCGCCGACTTCGATTATGTGAACGAATTGTGCGAAAAATTGGGTGTATTGCATGTCATTTCGCCACCTTAACCGCGTCCTCAAACGCTATCGACAACAGTCTCGAGGCGCCGTCGGCGCCCATGGTAACACCATAGAGCACACCGGCACGGGACATCGTCTCGCGGTTGTGCGTGATCAGGATAAGTTGAGAGTGTTTGGAGAGATTTTCGATCATATCGCCGTATTTCCTGGAATTGGCCTCGTCGAGCGCCGCATCTGTCTCGTCCAGAATGATAAACGGCGGCGGATTGACCTGCGAAACGGCAAATAGGAGAGCGATCGAAGTCAATGCTCTTTCGCCACCGGAGAGCATCATGAGCCCTTTGACCTTCTTTCTCGGCAGACTGACATTCACCTCCAGACCTTCGGCACCGTTATTCTCCCCCTCCTGTTCCGGTACAATATCGCCACTCATAAGCTCACCCAACTCTTCCGTATCGGATCGCCTGCGGCGTTTCTCTTCGCGCACAACATTGAGTTCCGCCTTGCCGCCACCGAACATAATATTGAAATACTTATTGAACGCGTCATTTATCTTCAAAATGCCGCTTTTGAATTCCAGATCGATACGCGCGTCAAGATCTGCGACCAATTTGCGCAATTCATCCTCGGCACGGCGCAAATCTTCGATCTCCTTGGCCAGAAATGCGTCTCGCTCCTCTGTCTCGCGATATTCCCTGATGACATCATCTCCGCCCGCGCCGCCGGCGTCCTCCAGTCTGGCTTTGATCTTTTCTATCTGACGTATCAAAATCTCCTGATCGTCGCGTATTTTATCCTTCTGAAAATTCGACGGCGAGAAAGTGACTGTATCATACTGTACCGCTTCCCTGCCCGCGACTATGCCGGCCTCGCCCAATTCTCTTTTTAGCGATTCTTCTACGTGCGTGATCTGCGCCATCTCCGCGCGCAGAGCGGAGATAACCGTCCGCAATTCATTCTGGCGAGCAATGATACGGAAAACATTTTTCTCCGCGTCACGATTCGAATCTTTTTCCTTCTCGATCTCCTTCTTTATATTCTCATACTGTTTGCGCATATCATCTTCCTTCACCGATATTTCACGCGAATGCTTTTCCAGCTCCTTTTTTTCGGCCTGGAGTTTGGCGATATCCGACTCAATATCGCCGATATTTGCATTGCCGGAATTGCTTCGATTGCGACTAATGAAGCCGTTCAGAATATTCATGACTTCGTCGAATAATTTATGAGCATCATCGATGACATTCATACGACCAATCATTTCGACCATACCCTCGACATCACGCAGATATACAGTTCTCGACTCTTCACTCCTCATCCTTTCTTTTTCCTTTTCCAGAGAACGTTCATTGGCTCTGATTTCACCCTCGATGCGCCCTATTTCGCGATTGATATTGTCCTTTTGGGCACGTAGATCATTCATGCTATTTTCGAGAGTGATGACAGTATCGCTCTTTTCATCCTTGCGATTCGCTGCGACAAGGACAGCCTTGGCGTCCTCGATATCTTTTTCCAACCTCTTCATCTCATGCTCCGGATCATGCAGAGCTTCCATGATGCGTTTCTTCTCATAGGCGAACAGTCCATC
>JAMDBV010000060.1 GCA_023487965.1 Patescibacteria group bacterium | reverse complement strand
TGAGCCGATCGCTTTCGTTATTGGAAGAATTCAACAGCATAGGATATAACAACTCCAAAAGCGTGTACGTTTCCCCTTCGTGGATACCGCTGGTATCCGGCGGAGCCGACGCTTCTTCGGAGCTTATCGTTATAGCACTGGTTGACGACATGCTATCAGTTGCAACAACGGCCGTCACAAGTTTTGACATCGACGCCACCGGTAATTGCTCATCACTATTTTTCATCAGATATATCTTCCCTGTTTTGATATTTCCAACAAGATATGCCTTGGCCGTGAATGTGACGGATGGCGCGCTCGGTTTGGCAACGGATGCGCCGCTCCCTACGGAACCTGCGGCACTACCATCACCGGATTTCTGGTTTGAGAAGAATTCCTGTGCCGGGTTGAGATTTCCGGAACTACTCACATCGACTTTCGTGGTCACTTGCTTATCGTTTATGGTACCCGATATTCTGTTGAATAAAGCGAGGGCGATGATCGCGATCGCAACAAGAGCAAATATTCCGACTTTTTCTCTGTGAAGAGGCATACTCTCACTTTACCAGATGAGAATATGCCTTTCTAGTCTAACAACAGTGTCGGTGCAACTTTATCTTGTCACAGCTATCGTGTCAGTCAATTCACCGGTCGAACTGGCGGTTATCCTACCAGCAGCATCACGGAAAACTTCGTATCCGGTATTGTAATCATCAGTGTCATTGTAATACGCATTGTATTGAGACGGATCGAACGGCAATGATGCGATATAGTCAGGCACTAAACAATTTGCAATATTAAAACCGCCGACATACGAACTACTGCTCGCTATGACCGTGTAGGCATTTGGTATCTGAACCGGATTGTCATTACAGGTGAAAACACCACGATGCTCCGACATATTCTGTTCTATGGCGTTCAATATAGCGCTCACATTACTCTGTCTTTGCGAATCGCGCGCCAATTTGAACTGCCGAGCTGGATTGACGGCCACAAGAACAATTGCCGCCAAAACGGCAATGATGCCGATAACGACCAATATTTCGATAAGCGTAAAAGCGTTGTTCAACCTTGCTACTTCCTTGCGCAATTGGCGTTTGGCCTTGGCTCGGGCATGTCTTGTAACGCTTGCTTTGGACTTGCTGATGACTTCGATATTTTTCTTTTGCATATTTGTATTGTTAATAATGATAATGATCAATGTTAGCAATACATGATAAATTCCTGATAAATTTTTGATAAAATCGGCATAAATATGTCATTAAGAAACGATAAATTTTTAATACAAAACATTCCCGGAATATTGCGCGCCAACCCCGACCAGTCGTGTCGCTATGTGGTAAACAACATGGCCCTCCATATCATTCTCGGCCTGAATGTCACAGTCGAGATACGGTATATGAAAATTGCCGTCAATATAATTATCGAGTTCTACCATAGACTGAAAAATCCTCGCGCACGATTGTGCATTATTGCCGGCCTGGATTCTCAATTCGCGGCGTTCAACGCTATCGGCGTAATCATACGCCGACGCATTCACGGCCAGCACAAAAGCCATGAGACCAAATGCGAGTAATATGACCGCAATCGTCGCCATGAAGCCGTCATCGCAAGAATGCCTGAAGTATCGCATCATTTGTCTTGATATTATCCATATAAATACCGAAAGAAAAATACATAAAACCTCCGACAAGGAATGATAGAAGCGCCGCATATAATAATGCCTCGATAAGCATCATGCCTTTAGTCAAACGATATTTCATATATGGCCGGCGCGGAATGCGCCAAAATAAACAATCTATCGTTATCACAAGCGATATTTTGGACCTGAATCGGCAGAGCGACGGTTGTGCTCGCCATCATGTCTTTGTTCGTGATTTCCAATTCCTCGTCTATCGACCGCGTGGCGAGAAAGAGCGCGTCTCGATCCAAAACAGTCCCATACACTCCGCCTTTCACGTTTTGTTTCGGTGGCACAACGGACAATGGTGTCGAAGAGGACCAGTATAGCAATTCCGGATCGGTTGCAATGTCGAATCCACCGGATGTTCTGCCCAAAATGGTCGAGCCCTCATATCGCCTAACAACTTTTCCCTCTTGCCTTTGCCAACCGCTTGGACTTACTGCATTTATTTCACCGATATTATTGGGATCTGCGACATTCAATACTCTCATCTGCTTATTGTCAGAATCTGCAACATATGCGATACCATTCTCGACAAAAATATCGTTTATTTTCGTATCTGCATCATACCCACCAACCTTATAAGGACCATTGGCGTCGCCTATTTCGACAATGTCAAATTCATCGCCATCCCATTTCTCCGTGCCTATATACGCCCGGTTCTCACCTATGAATATGGCGCTCGCCATAGCCGGCGTGGCTGTGGCATACGGCAATGGCAATCTGTATCTATTTTGCAAAGTCATATGCCGATCCTTATCAAGTGAAATGATATGCAGTTGATATGCCGAACTACGCGCCGCCGCGTATATTTTTTTACCATTGAATTTTATACTCGCTATACCCGGCCCGGTATTTAGTGATGAGATGAATATCGCATTGTCCGCATTCCGAATATCATATACAAAAATATCCGGATCTGAAGAAATATTGGAGTCAGCACTAATATAAGCAAAACCATTTCTAACAACAATATCCGTAAGCGGCAGGCTCGGATCTATTGGCAATATTATCGCTTTCAATCTCACATTTAGCCCATGAATTATATTCGCGTCGAAAGTGTCTTTCATATATTCGTATGAACCCACGATTCTGTTTTTTGCGATATACGGCGAACACAGTGATTGCGCATCATGCACACCAGTGGAAGATATTTTGTAAAAATCAATATCCGCCGTGATACCGTGGGCATTTATGATATTTTCCCTGAATGTATTGCCGAACGGTCTCGAATATTCCGTCACAGCGCCCGCTTCACGATCTTCATATCGCAAATATTCGTCAATCGCGGTATTTTGCTCATGAGCTTTGTCGTAAATATCACGCGCCGAATGCGACATGTCAAAAATCACAACGACAAATAGGAGCGACAGAGAAAATGCCACCACTATGTCGATCAATACGATACCGCCACACAATGCACGATCAATGCTGTAGAACTTTTGATACATCATATATCGGCATCATTATCGACAAGGCGATCGCTCCGACCATGCCGCCCATCATTATCATCATGGCCGGCTCCAGCAACGATGTGATCTTCCTCAATGCGCGATCTATATCGGCATCAATTATGTCGGCGGATTTGATCAATGAGTGACCCAGATGTCCGGACACTTCACCGGCAGAGACAAGCGACGCTACAAAAGCGGGTATGTACTTTATATCCTTCAAGACTGCACCGAGAGTACTACCGCCGATAAACGCTTTTATCGACTGTCCTATATTCCTGGAATGACCGAGCGACGCCGAAGCATATCGCATCGCCCTCTCGACATCTATGCCGGAATTGATCATGGATCCGCATGATCGCAAAAATAGCGACACCATATAATCGGATACGACTTTGCCGATTATGGGTGACCGCAAGACAATTGCGGACACAAGTATTTTTACTCTTCTTGACTTCGCATTGAGTATTGGCGCAAATATGATGATCAATGTGGAAATCAGGAGTATGTACAGACCGTAATCGGACAATATCCGCGATAATGAAATAACGATCCTGGTAAGTAATGGCAAGGGTACTTTCAGACTTTGCAGAAGTGGAATGATCTGTGGCATTATGCCTTTGACAAGGCCGATGGTTAGCAGTATCGCGAATACTCCTATGACAACGGGATATATGATCGCTGAAATACATTTGCCTTTTAATTCCTCCTGCTTCTCCATCAGATTTTTTGATATGTTTATCGACTCGGAAATACGTCCGGACAATTCACCGGCGTGCAATAGTCCACTGACAGCTTCGGGCAATTTGATCGCGGATGATAATGACAATGACAAACCGTGACCGGATTCTATGGTATGAATCATGTCTGTATACAGCACTTTCGTCTTGCCATTGTGATCATTCGCTATCAGACCGAGAGAGGCGTTCACCGACAATCCGGAGCCCGTATATAGACCCAATTTCTCAAAAAACATTATCATTTCCTTTCTTCTGATTTTCTTCATAGGCGTAATTATCCGTTAATCTCATAATCTCGACCGTGCTTGTAAGCCCGCTCGCAACCTTATCATCACCATCTCGATGCATAGGTACAAAGCCGTTTCTCAATATTGTTTCATTCAGGTCATTTGTGTCCTTGCTATATAGAGCATTGCGTACCTCGCCGCCGATTCCCAACAATTCGGCAATGACGATACGGCCCCTGTAACCGCTATTGCGACAAAGTTCGCAACCGACCATTGTGCAATTCTGACAAATCCTTCTGGCCAATCTCTGAGCCACAATGAGACGCAGAGTCGAAGAGAGCAGATATCTGTCTATACCCATATCTATGAGCCGAGGAATGGCTTCGACCGCGGAATTGGTGTGTAGTGTTGAATAGACCAAGTGTCCGGTGAGAGCGGTGTGTACAGCTATATGCGCCGTTTCGCTGTCACGAATTTCGCCGACCATGATCACATCCGGATCTTGTCGAAGGGCGCTCCGCAGGCCGGAAGCGAACGTGACGCCGAAGTCATGCCTCACATGTATCTGTCTCGCGCCGACAATCTCGTATTCGACCGGATCCTCGAGAGTTATCACGGATATCGGCTCTTTGACCTTTTCTCCCAGACAAGCATTGAGCGTCGTCGTCTTGCCGGAACCTGTCGGACCGGTGACTAGGATCAGTCCGTTTTGCAATCGATTGGCATCGGATATCATCTTTGCATGGCAGGAATTGAAACCGAGACCGCTTATTGTCAAACTTTCACGATCGGCCGATAAAATACGGATTACGGCATTTTCACCGTGATACGTCGGCATGAATGAAATACGAAAATTACAGTCGCGATCAATGACAGTTGAACGCCACCTGCCGTCTTGTGGCACGAAATGAATATCGGTACGCGCCCCTGATAATATCTTGAGGCGGGATATTATCTCCGGATGCAAGGAAGTGCCATACGTATCGGCACATTCGACGATACCATCGATACGTAGGCGGATCTTTATGTCATCACGATTGGGATCGATGTGAATATCCGAGGCACAAGCATTAACGGCAAAAGCAATGATGACATCAATGGCTTGTATGGCATTCTTTGGTTTTGTGACAAATATTTTTCCGCCCATGAATGTATCATACAGATCGCAGATTAAATCCTGATAAAATGAGTATAAAAAGCGATTAAAGAATCTATAAAATATCGCTGAATAGTTATAGTCGCTTACATTTTCACAAACGCCAATATTTGCTATGCTAGTAGCATGGCAGATACACAAAACACTCCCGAAAAGCACGACAAGCTCTCGACCGAGCCATACAAAGGTGTGCGAGACTTCTACCCAGAAGACATGGCCATACAAAAGCGCATATTCTCGATATGGCGCGACACTGCCGAGAAATACGGCTATGAAGAATACAGCGCATCCGTCTTGGAACCGTCCGCCCTATATCGCGCCAAGAGCGGCGAAGAACTCGTCAATGAACAAACGTACAACTTCACCGACCGCGGAGAGCGTGAAGTCACGCTTCGCCCGGAGATGACACCAACCGTCGCCAGAATGATTGCCGCGCGGAGACGCGACATAATGATGCCGGCGCGTTGGTATTCGATACCGAACCTTTTCCGTTACGAACAGCCCCAACGCGGACGATTGCGCGAGCATTGGCAATTAAACGTGGACATTTTCGGTGTGACATCCCTCAATGCCGAAATCGAAATCATCAATATCGCATACGACATCATGATCGCATACGGCCTCAAGAATACCGACTTTGAGATACGTCTCAACAATCGCAAGCTCGTCAATCATATAAACAAGGACGTATTCGCTCTCGACCAAGACGCCGCTCATAAACTTTCGAAAATTCTCGACAAAAAGGCCAAGATCAATGAAGAGACCTTTGTATCGTCGGTAAAAGAAATATTCGCCGAAAGGAGCGAGGACGCCAAAAAATTCCTGGCCCTTATCAATTCGAACAATATCGAAGAATTCATTTCTCATTTGCCACAGTGCTCCGCGAATCATGAAAGCGTGAGAGAGGTGCGGGAAGTTATGGCAGGCCTTGAGAGACTCGGCATCACAAACGTCAGTTTCGCGCAGACTCTCATGCGCGGACTCGACTATTATACCGGCATCGTCTTTGAAATATTCGACCTGAATCCGGAAAATCGCCGTTCGGTCTTTGGTGGCGGACGCTACGACGATCTCTTATCCATATTCGGCAATGAGAAACTGCCGGCCGTCGGATTTGGCGCCGGTGACGTCATCGCGCGAGATCTTTTGGAGACATATTCAGGCTTGAATGATACCAAGAATACGTCCGCCGACGTGGCGATATGCCCGATCAATGAAAACAATACTCCATATGCACTAGATATAGCGGAGAAATTGCGCGACAGTGGCGTGCGAACGGTCATTGATTTTAGCAATAAAAAAATCGGGGACAAGATCGCAAACGCCAATAGACGCAATATTGCCCGAGTTATATGCATCGGCGATGAGGAGGTTGCGAACGGCAAATTGACCATAAAGGTCCTCTCGAGCGGCGAAGAAACCATTACAAACGAAAGCGATCTACTCTCACACTTCAAAGAATAATGCGCAAAATAACCTTCGATCTGGAAACGAAGAATATTTTTCAGGATGTCGGTTCCAATGATCCGGCTTCATTGGATATGTCGGTCGTGTGTATACATGACAGCGATACTGACCAATACACCGCCTACACCGAAGAACAACTCAAGGATCTCTGGCCGATTATGGAAAGCGCCGACATTATCGTGAGCTGGAACGGTGATCATTTTGACATACCCATTCTCGACAAATATTATCCGGGTGACTTGTCCAAAGTGAAGAGTGTAGATCTGATGAAAGAAGTCCAGAGGGTGCTAGGTCGTCGCCTCAAACTGGACACTGTTGCAGAAGCCACTCTCGGTGTACACAAGAGCGGCAATGGCATAGACGCCATCAATTGGTGGAATAGCGGAGAGATCGACAAGATCATCAAATACTGCATCGACGATGTCAGGATAACAAAAGAGATATACGACTATGCCATGGCAAATAGTCATCTCAAATATCGTGATAATGGCGCAATCAAAGAGATCCCCCTAGATACATCGCAATGGGAAATCCCCTCCGGCGGATCGATGACATTTACCCTGCCGTTCTGATAGACATTTTGATATCCGGTGAAATCGTATATAATGACGAAATAACAGTAAACATAAATACATGGAAACACAAAAACCAACGTCCAAAGTCCCAGCCGCTATCGTAATCGCCGGATTGATCATTGCCGGAGCCATTCTATGGCAAAAGAAACCTGTAGCGGGCAATATTCCACCGGCTCAACAGCAAGCGGCCGCGACCGGAGAAATCAATATTCGGGCAATATCATCGGATGATCATATTCTCGGCAATCCGAATGCTCCGATCAAAATAGTTGAATATTCCGATCCTTCTTGCCCATTCTGCAAAATGTTCAATCCTGTTATGGAACAGGTCATGGATCAATACGGCGCTTCGGGCAAAGTTGCCTGGATATACAGACACTTCCCACTGGACAAGCCAGACCAGAATGGCAATGTGCTACACAAGAATGCGGGCCATGAGGCACAGGCCATGGAATGTGCTGCAGTCGTCGGTGACAATGACAGATTCTGGGCTTTCGAAAAAAGGTTGTATGAAGTTACTCCATCTGTCACACCACAAACCCCGAATGGCTTGGATCAGAGCCAATTACCTGAAATCGCAAAATACGTCGGCTTGAATGTTGATGATTTCAATTCATGCCTATCGAGCGAAAAAACGAAAAGTGCAGTCGAAGCAGACTATACAGACGGCTTGAATGCCGGCATTAGCGGAACTCCGTATTCGATACTTATCACGCCGAGTGGCACGAAGATACCATTGGTCGGAATGAAAGACTTTGCAACTTTGAAATCAGGTATCGATGCTCTGCTTTCGGACAAGAATCAGTAAATAGAAGCCGTACCAGACCTGGATTCTCGCTTTCACCATGTTTCGCTTCGCTACACATAGCTCGCGAGGATGACACATGATTACACACTATCATTATCACCTTCATCGGCAGAATCCGAACGTTTGCCGTTTTTGATACTTTCGATTATCGCCGACATATTGCCTTTTATGATTTCCGGAATATTATGCCACGATTCCTTGATGCGATGATCAGTAACGCGATCCTGGGGAAAATTGTATGTGCGGATCTTCTCTGAACGATCTCCCGTACCGATCTGCCCTTTACGTTCACTTGCGAATTTCTTCATCTCCTCCTCCTCTTGCATCGCTTCTATACGCGCGGTCAAAAGCGTCAAAGCTCTTTGGCGATTGGCATTCTGGCTTCGCTCTACCGTGGAGCGAACATCGAACCCCGTCGGCTTGTGAATGATGCGGACAGCAGTCTCCACTTTGTTTACATTTTGCCCGCCTTTGCCACCGGCGCGCGAGAATTCTATTTCGAGATCGGCCGGATTGAGGACCAATTTTGACTTTTTGCGTATCGGCAATATGGCTACCGAGGCTGTCGATGTATGGATTCTTCCGGACTTTTCCGTCTCGGGCACGCGTTGGACGCGATGCACGCCCGTTTCGTATTTCAGATCTTCATACACTCCCTCGCCCTTTATTTCCATGCTCGCCTCCTTGTAACCACCGAGATCATTCTTGGATTCCTCGGTTATCTTTGCCGACCAACCGCGCGATTCGGCGTACTTCTTGTACATATTCATGAGTTCAGCCGCAAACAGTGCCGCCTCGTCGCCACCGGCTCCGGCCCTGACTTCGAGTATTACTTCATTGACGATTTTCGCTTCAGCCTCCTCGTTCTCCTTTTCGGCACGGACAATGTCTTGCATCTCCTTTTCGAGAGCGTCCTTTTGCTCAATAATAGAAGCCAGATCGCTTTCAGCCAATTCACGGAGTGAAGGATCATTCTCGGACAATTTGCGAGTCTCCTGTTCATTCCTCAACAGGTTTTCATACAAACCGGCAAGAAATGCCGTTTTTGGATTGTTTTTGTATTCTTCTAGGTTCATTACTTGCTCTTCTTGGCCTTGGCCTGACGAGTCTTGAACTTTTCTACACGACCGGCTGTATCGATGGTCTTTTCTTGATTGGTGTAGAAGGGATGTGAAGCGCTGGAGATTTCGACAAAATGCACCGGGTATTCCTTGCCATCATCGCCCTTGGCTTTTTCCTTGGTCGCTATGGTCGAATTGATAACGAATTTGGCGCCGCTCGAATTGTCGGCAAACATGACGGGTCTGTAATTGTCCGGATGTATGTCTTTTTTCATGAATATGATACTAGCACGATATGACACTTAGCGCAATGTCGACGCCACGAATTTCTTACGCTCTTCCAACTGCGCCAAATACATATCATGAATGGCCTCGGCACTGATTGCTTGTTTGTAATAATACAATTCATCCAAATACCCGACACAGGAGACAGAATTCGGACAATCTATTGAGTGAGATTCATTGAAATAATCAAACGTCTGACCAGATGGCAATTGAGATTGCGCCTCAAGGTGTCCATCAATGTATACAATTAATTTGTTTCGATTTACTTCGAAAGCGATATTATGCCACTGCCCGTCATTTATAACAGTATGTGTTGATGGCGTCGAATCCGCTGACAAAGTAATTGTCCTTGTATTGTGCGACTCGGCAAATGCATACAAAACACCCTTGTAAACACCGATCTTGTAGGCACCAACAAGGTCTCCAGGAGAATTATAGTCTGATAATATTTCCGTGTTTGAATAATTGTTATTGTTAAAACTGGTATTCAACCAAAAGGAGATGGTAAATTTATTTGATAGATTCAGTGGCGTATACGTTACCATATAAGTACCAGTAAACGAAGGTAATGTTATCAAAGCGTAAGCGTAATTTATCATAAACGGATTATATGACTCTGGAAGCGTGAAATCTATTGATCCGGGAGTGAGTTTTAGGCAACTTCCTTTAAAGCATTCCGCAGGAGGCGCTAGCATAATAGTGCTACCTTCGCTATATGAGGCGACTCCAACATTATTCCCCGAACTATCTTCCTCCAGATTATTGTCGAAAGTAAATATAGCCGCCGCTTGATCGCCCATAAATCGATACAGTTCGGTGGAAAACTGCACTGCCCCGGCATATTTTCCTTGCCTTCTGGCTCCTCCGAGAGCGGCCAGTATGGTCGAAGCCAAAACTCCGATAATCGAGATAACCACCAGCATTTCAATAAGGGTAAAACTCCGGGTTGATTTGTTATATCGATGGTGATTCATCATATTTTCACGACAACCTAACGTATACATTGTACCGCAAAAACTGCAATCATCAATAATCTTGTAATGGATCGATCATTGTGCGTTGTATCGTCGCCGCCTTGCTCATAACTTGAGTACCGTAGGTATTCGCCATTGATGATGCGCCGCAAGAACTGCCAGAATAATATTTACATGCGGCATTTTTCTCAGATGTGTAGCTGTTATATTTCGCTCCGTTATCCACCAAGAGTAATGATGCCGCCACAAACGCATGTTCAGGATTCCATGGATTTGGAGCCGTACCGATACCCAAGGCTCTTTTTATGCGATCAACATATAGAACCCATGTTGACGGAATAAATTGCGCCGGTCCCATGGCCCCGCCGTAGGTACGAGTAGTCTGCGGACAAGATACATATGTATCCTTATAATCAAGACCCAAGGCCTTTGTGATCGACAAAAACGGCTGGACATCACGACTCGGTTTCATGACATTTGGAAATGTTCTCCCACTCTTAACGCTTGCTCCGGCTCCTGTTGAAATGTCGGTCAAATAACACGAACCAAGTTGTTTTCCGAAGGTTGAATCCTCATCTAGACCCGATTCTTGAGCGAATATCGCCAATAAAAACGCCGGTCGAATACCGGTCGATCGGTATGCTTCATTTGCATATCTCAAAGCGACATCAAAGCGGATCGCCTTGGAATCGCGCAATGAAAACAATGTGGCTCTTATTTCAGCCGCTTTCGCAGATCGGTCAGCGACAACTTTCGAGTAGGAACTTTCATTGCCCTTACTTACCGCAAGAAGATTCATCTTCTTTTTCTCATCGGCCTGTATATTCTTCTGCTCCTGCTCGATAACGTATTTCGCGTCTATCTCGGCATTCTGACGATTGGTCAGAGCCTCCTTTTGCGCTGTTGTCGCGTGATATACGAGTACT
>JAMDBV010000046.1 GCA_023487965.1 Patescibacteria group bacterium | reverse complement strand
CTTTATCTTTGTATCTTTTTTTGCATGAAAATGATATATTGCATCGCGTAAATGGTGAGAAGAAAATCAATGATAACACATTGGTAGCACTTGCATTGCTGATTGCCGAAAGTGATCCGAAAGAGAAAGATGTTATGGTCGCACTAGTAACAAATTTACTAACATAATATGAAAGACTATTACAAAATACTTGGTATAGAAAAGAGCGCGTCAAAGGACGATATCAAAAAGGCGTTCAGGAAATTGGCGCATGAATACCACCCGGATAAGAATAAGGGCAATCCGGAAGCCGAGAAGAAATTCAAAGAGGCGAGCGAAGCGTATTCGGTATTGTCGGATGACAATAAGCGCAAGCAGTATGACACCTTCGGCTCAGCGGGTCCGGGCGGAGCCGGATTCAATCCGGGTGCCGGCTTTTCTGGATTCCAGGGCTTCAATAACGGACAAGGGTTTAATTTCGACTTCTCAAACTTTGGCAATGGTCAGGGATTCGAATTTGATCTCGGCGATATATTCGGGGAATTTTTCGGCAGCGGTCGGAAGCGTCCGAGGAAAGGCCACAATATAAATGTCGATGTCGAGATATCATTCAAGGAATCTATATTCGGCATCGAGAAGGAAGTGTCTGTTGGCGGCAGAAAGGAGAAGCTTCTCATCAAAATTCCGCCCGGTATAGAGTCGGGACAAGGACTACGAGTTGCCGGTAAGGGCGAGGACGGAGAGGGTGGCTCTGGGGATCTCATCGTTCGCATATGGGTCGCCAGGAATCAGAATATTCGCAAGGAGGGTCTGCACCTTATCATGGACCTGAATGTGAAGCTCACCTTGGCATTACTTGGCGGCAGTGTCGAAGTGGATACTCTCGATGGCAAGATCGAGCTCAAGATACCCCAAGGCACGACACATGGTGAAATATTGCGTGTAAAAGGCAAAGGTGTTCCGTATGGTAATAAGCGAGGAGACTTGCTTATCGTTACACATGTCAATATGCCGAAAAAGCTAAGTCGCGATCAAGCGGAGCTTATCGAGAAACTCAAAGACGAAGGGTTGTAGTCGATGTTTTAGATGCGTTTTTTACCGTGCCCACACCACATTAGGCCTCGGAACGCGCCAAATTTCCTGCAGGAAATTTGCCCAGTCCTCGCCGATTTTCTGCTGAAAATCGGCTGTGGATGTTCCTCGACCGAATATAATTCTGGTATGAACCTATGCTGTATTTGCTGAATATTTCTTCATATTTTGCTATACTCGATGCATGAAGAAAATATTACTTTCTGGCGTCAAACCGACAGGTCGCCCACATATCGGCAATTACTTCGGCGCGATGAAGCAATTCGTGGAATTGTTGAGTAGTGGCGATTACGATTGTCACATTTTTATCGCCGACTATCATGCCCTCAATTTGCTGCAGAACGCTACGGAGATGCGTCAGAATATTCTGGATCTCGCCATAGACTATCTCGCCATCGGTCTCGATCCGCATAAGGCGACACTTTTCAAGCAATCAGATGTATCGGCGCATACCGAATTGGCATGGATTTTCGATACGCTGGTAACGATGCCGTATCTTATGCGCGCGCATGCATACAAGGACGCCGAGGCGAAAAATCGAGAGATAAATGTCGGCACATTCAACTATCCAGTACTCATGGCCGCTGACATTTTGCTTTACGATACCGATGTTGTCCCTGTAGGTCAGGACCAGAAACAACACGTCGAATACGCCCGCGACATAGCACAAAAATTCAATAATACATTCGGTAATACGTTTAAGGAACCGGAAGCATTGATCATAGAGAGTGTCGCGACAGTGCCAGGTACCGACGGTCGCAAGATGTCCAAGAGTTACGGCAATACAATACCGCTATTTGCGAGTCGCGATGAGATAGCAAAAGCCGTTATGTCTATCGTTACAGATTCCGGATCCGATATTCCGGCGAACGTATACGCCATTCACAAATTATTCAAGCCCGAGAATGAGCTAAAAGACACATATGATGCCAATAAAGGCAAATATAAGGTTTTGAAAGACGCACTTATTGAGGACATCGATTCATATATTTCTCCTCTGCGAGAAATCAGAAGTGATATTGCATCCGATACCGAGGCGGTCAGGCAGATTCTCATTCATGGCGCAGAAATGGCAAGGGAAAGAGCCAATGGTAAACTAAATAAGGTCAAGAATACCATTGGAGTCGCATAATGAATGCAGAAGATAAATCAGCGTCATTTGTGGTAAGGACTCACGTGTTTGAGGGTCCTTTAGATCTGCTCTTGGAACTGATAGAGAAACGTAAGCTGTATATAAGTGACATATCGCTCGCCCAGGTCACTGATGATTTTATAGAACACATCAAACGTTTTGAAAGTATTCCGATGGCGGAATCAGCGCATTTTATCCTCATCGCCTCAACCCTCATACTCATAAAATCCAAATCACTTTTGCCCGAATTGACACTGTCCGATGAAGAAAAGGGCGATATCAGAGATCTTGAAATCCGCCTCAAGATATACAGGCGCATCAAAGAGGCGAGTCGGCACATCGGAGACATGTTCGGCGCGAAGCCTATATATTTCAGAGATACCGTAGAGAGTAAGATTCGGGTATTTGCTCCCGATGCGGCATTTACTATTGCGTCGGCATTGGCGTCATTGCGCGACATTATAGCGAGACTGCCAAAACAAGAATCATTGCCAAGGACGATTGTGAGTAGAGTTATCAGTCTCGAAGATATGATCGAAAACCTAACCTCGAGAGTGACCAAACATTTACGGATGAGCTTCCGGAATTTTGCCGGCGAACACAGAGGTAATAAAGTAAATGTTATCGTGAGTTTTCTCGCTATGCTAGAATTGGTCAAACAGGGAATATTGCATGTCGAGCAAAATTCCGCATTTGGAGATATCAATATGGAGACGAAGAACGTCGGCATACCGACATATTCATAATATGAACATTGAACAAAAAATCGAAGCTATTCTATTCTGGAAAGGCGAACCGATGCGTATCGCCAAATTGGCGGAAATGCTTGGTATCGATTTTGTGGCATGCGAACAGGCGATAGAACGCTTGCAAGCTTTGCTCCATGACAGGGCTGTGACCATTGTTCGTGCCGGGGACACTGTTGCCATAGGCACGAAAGGAGCATTTTCCGAACTTATCGAACAGCTGACAAAGGAAGAATTATCGAGAGATCTCGGCAAGGCCGGCACCGAGACATTATCTATAATACTCTACGAAGGACCGATATCCCGTTCAGAGATCGACCATATTCGAGGCGTCAACTCTCAATTCATCCTGCGAAATCTCCTCATTCGTGGCCTCGTTGATAGAATAGAAGACGCCAAGGATGCCAGGGTGTTCCTGTATAAATCGAGCATGAATTTATTGGCACATCTTGGTATCGGTAAGATCGAGGATATGCCGGAATATGAAAGCGTGCGAAAAGATATCGAGACATTTCGGCAATCCACAATCAACGACGGCATTTCCGGTGATACAATGAATAGTAATGTCGAAAAACAATCATCGGATCGATAAACTTCTTTTATTTTCAATCGCGTTATTAACCATTGGAGGTTTTGTGATATTCGTATCGGCGTCCATGGGCTTGTTGGCTGAAAACGGAGCCAGTTTCGGCTCAGTGGCCATCAAGCAGACCATAAGTCTCATCATCGGCATTGCGGCATTCTTCATATTTGCGAATATAAAATACACATTTTGGCGGAAGTCCGCATTTTTTGTGCTTGTCTTTGCGTTTGTACTGAACCTGATACTTTTTATACCGCAATTATCTCTATACCACGGCGGGGCGTCTCGGTGGGTAGATCTTGGATTCATGACGTTCCAACCATCTGAATTTCTCAAGATCGCCTTCATCATTTACGCCGCCGCATGGCTACAGCATATAAGGGACAGTGTGAAAACATTCAAGCACGGTCTATTGGCCCTTGTCGTGCTTATCGCGATATTCAGTGCATTACTCTTGGCCCAGTCTGACACGGATACGCTGGTTATCATTGCGTTTACCGGACTTGTTATGTTTGTCGTTGCAGGAATGCCGATCCGTCATATCGCCGTATTTGGCGCTATGCTCGTCGGACTTGTTCTCGCCGTCATCGTTATGCGACCGTATGCATTGACTCGTGTGGAAACGTTTCTCAATCGCGGCAGCGACACACAGGGTGCAGGTTACCAGATCAATCAATCATTGATCGCAATCGGTTCCGGCCAGTTGATGGGGCGCGGTTTCGGTCAGAGCATTCAGAAATTCGGCTATCTGCCGCAACCGACCGATGATTCGATATTCGCTGTCGCTGCGGAGGAATTCGGCTTCGTCGGCGGTATCGCACTTGTCGGCCTCTTCGTCTTATTGGCAATATCGTCTCTGAGGATAGCAGTTCGGTCTCCCGATGTCTTCGCCGGCATGTACTGCGTCGGCATAACGGCTCTCATAATAACCGAGTCATTCATGAATATGTCGGCTATGCTTGGCCTGGTACCACTCTCCGGTGTACCGCTTTTATTTGTTTCCCATGGTGGTACCGCTCTCATCATTGTTCTGGGTGCGACAGGCATTCTGGCAAATATATCCAGGTATTCGCAAAGGACATAACGCAATAGTATAATGACTCCATGAAAATATTATTTACAGGAGGTGGTACGGGCGGCCATTTTTACCCCATAATTGCGATTGCCCAGGCGATTCGTGATGATGCCATTGCTCGCAAGATTATCCAACCGCAAATGTTTTATGCCGCGCCGACCAAGTACAATCCGCGCGCTTTGTTCGACAATGAAATCGAATTCGTATCAATTCCGGCAGGGAAGATGCGCCGATATTTTTCTCTGCTCAATGTTACCGACGCCTTCAAAACAGCCGTAGGTTGTATCTTGGCTCTTGTGAAGATATATCGCATATATCCTGATGTTATATTTGGCAAAGGAGGATACGCCAGCTTTCCGACACTTCTTGCGGCAAAAATCCTGCGCATTCCTGTTATTATCCATGAATCAGATTCACGACCCGGACGGGTCAATCGTTGGGCCGCGAAGTTCGCGCGCAAGGTCGCGCTTTCGTATCCAGATGCGGCGAAACAATTTCAGGTCAAGGATATGAGCAAATTTGCATACACCGGCAATCCAATTCGTCCCGATATCGCGTATCCCCTGAGCAATGGAGCGTATGAATTTTTGAACCTTGAACCGAATACACCGGTTGTCCTCATTCTGGGCGGGTCTCAAGGATCACAGGCGATCAATGATGCCGTTCTCGAAGGGCTCACCGAATTGGTTGAGCGATACCAGATCATTCATCAGACGGGCAGGGACAATATCGAGGACGTAAAAAATACCGTCTCGATAGCGCTCAAAGACAATAAGTATGCGTACCGGTATCATCCATTCGATTATCTAAATGAATTGGCCTTGCGCATGTCCGCCGGAGTCGCAAGTGTTATCGTGTCGCGCGCCGGATCAACAATATTTGAGATTGCAGCATGGGGAGTGCCGTCTATCATTATACCATTGCCAAACTCCATAAGTCATGATCAAACCATGAACGCTTTTGCCTATTCCAGGACTGGCGCAGCGTCGATAATCGAGCAAGACAACCTTAGCGCGCATATTCTTATCGAAGAAATAGACCGTATTTGTGCGTCAAAGTCAATACAGGATACCATGAAAGAACGTGCAAAATCGTTTGCACGTCTAGATAGCGCAAATATTATAGGTCAGGCATTGCTTGATATAGGCCTTGAACATGAAAAGTGATACATGATATACTACAAGCAAGTCGTAATTAAAAGTTAATGTAAAAATTATCAATATGGAACCTCAATCAGGTGTCAGAGCATGGCAATGGGTAGTGACTGTAATCGTCATCATCGCCCTTATTGTCATCGGTATATACGTATTTGGCGGCAAAAAGACAGAGGCCCCTGTAACATCGAATGAAAGTCCTGCCACATCGCCCACAGCTTCTGCGAATCGCATCATTATCAATGATCAGTTTCCGGGCAATGTAGTATATGTATCGTCAGTACAGGCTTCACAGCCGGTCTGGGTGGCTATTCACAAGGACAATAACGGTCAGCCGGGAGACGTTATCGGCTCGGCGCATGCTGATGCTGGTATCAGTCCGCTTAAGATCAACCTAAAGCAATCGACAGTTGACGGCGCCGTGTATTATGCGGTCATGCACACGGACGATGGTGACAATACATTCGACGCTACCAAAGATGTTCCTCTCAAGGATGAAAACGGTAACGTAATCATGAAAATATTCCACGCTAGCGCGTCCGCCAATGCGGAAATAAAGGGTTAAGCTTTTACCTCTGAATTTGAAGAGTCCGCGCTCATATGTATGCGCGGCTTTTCATTTTGCGAAATATCATAAAAATGCCATAATATAGCCATGAATGTAGTAACACGCTTCGCACCATCGCCGACCGGCAAATTTCATGCCGGCAGTTATCGCACAGCACTTTTCTCCTGGATTTATGCCAAACAAAATAATGGCAAATTTATACTACGCATAGAGGATACGGACAAGGAACGTTCCAAGAAGGAGTATGAAGAAAACATAATCGATAGTCTCAAATGGCTCGGTCTTGATTATGACAGTTTTTATCGTCAATCGGAACGAACCGATATTTACGCGGGGTATATCAAGAAACTCATTGATTCCGGACACGCATACATATCCGATGAGAACATCGCCGATTCGACCAACGCGGATAAGAGCGGGTTGAGATCACATGTTATCCGGTTCAGAAATCCCAAATGTAAAATTGCATTTGATGATATTGTTCGCGGACATATCGAGTTTGACACTACCGAGCTTGGTGATTTTGTCATTGCAAAAGATATGAATGAACCGGTTTTTCATCTAACAAATGTTATCGACGATCATGATATGGGCATTACGCATATTATTCGTGGCGAAGATCACATATCGAACACTCCTAGACAAATACTGTTATATCGAGCCATCGGCGCTGAGATACCGCAATTCGCGCATATACCGCTTCTGCTCGCCAAGGACAGATCAAAGCTATCCAAGCGTAACGGGGCCATACCGGTATCTGATTACCGCGATAGAGGATATATAAGAGAGGCGATAATCAATTATATGGCCTTGCTCGGTTGGCATCCAGCAGATGACAGGGAAATACTTTCCATAGATGAGGTCATCGGTCAATTCAGTCTCGATCGGGTGCAGAAGGGAGGGGCCATATTTGATGATGAAAAGCTTTCATGGTTCAATCGTCAGTACATGGCCAGATTGAGCGATGAAGACTTTATATCAGATGCCAAGCCATTCCTGCCCGACTCCATGAACGGTATGCAGGATCTACTGAAACGCGCTCTGTCTACCATACGTTCAAAGGTATCGTCGTTCGCTGAGATTGCAGGGCTATTTGATAATAGCGCTGACCTATCATTCACAATCACTGTCCCGAAATACAATGTCAATTCTCTTCTTTGGAGCAAGAATCCAGACAAAAAGCTCGCGTTAAAGCACCTCGAATTCTCCCTGAATGCTATTCAAGGCATAGAGGACTTTACGATGGATAATATAAAGAACGCTATATGGCCGTATGCGGAGGCAAATGGCAAAGGAGACGTTCTTTGGCCGCTCCGCTACGCTATTACCGGCCAGAATAAGTCACCGGATCCATTTACATCCGCTTATATTGTCGGCAAGAACGAAGCAATAAAACGAATAAAAAAAGCATGCGAATTGCTCGCGAATTAGGGATAATGTCGATATCGTCTGTAGCGATGACACTGTTTATGATAACAGGTCTGTATGGTTTAGGAATGTTCGCGGTTCATATCGCCAAGGCGGATACGGTCGCCGACCTTCAGGCCAAAATCGACGCGCGCAGTGCCGATATCAGATCGCTTGAACAGGAAATAGCGAATTACCAAAAACAGATCGACGGTGTTTCGGGGCAGGTCAATTCTCTCTCGGCGACGATCAAGTCTTTGGATTTATCACTAAAGAAGATCCAGGCAAATATAAGTCTAACCGAAAATCGCATAGCCAATAAGACGTATGAGATCCAACAGCTGTCTTCGGAAATAGGTGAGCAAGAAGAAAACGTGGCTGATGACAAGCGGATCATTTCCCAATCGCTCCTTGTAGTCAATCAGAGGTCAGACCAATCACTCATAGAAAAAATATTGGCCAGCGAATCGGTATCGAGCGCGTGGAATTCTATGGACCAATTGGCACGTTTGAACAGTGATCTGGTGTCGCGCATAAATAGTCTTAAGACGTTGAAGGCCGGTCTCGAAAAGGACAAAACGACATCCGAAAATGACAAAAAGGATCTGGAGAGTCTGAATAAGCAATTGAAGGATCAAAAGCAGGTGGTTCTAGCCACACAAGACGAAAAGAATCAACTATTGGCGGATACCAAACAATCAGAAGTGCGATACCGCGCCATTCTAGCCCAGAAGCAATCACAAAAAGAGGCTCTTGATAGGGAAGTGTTACAATACGAATCGCAGCTGAAATTGGCAATCGACGCTTCCAAACTACCAACAACAGGACAATCGGTACTTTCCTGGCCGACAGACAATGTCTTCATTACTCAATTCTTCGGTAATACGCCGTTCGCAACAGCGAATGCACAGATATATGGTGGTAAGGGTCATAATGGCATAGATTTGCGCGCGTCCATAGGTACACCGATAAAGGCGGCATTATCAGGTAGGGTTGTGGGCGTAGCCAATACAGACAGTATCAAGAATTGCTATTCGTACGGGAAATGGGTGATGATAGATCATGGTAATGGTCTATCAACGTTATACGCGCACATGTCGGTTCAAGGCGTATCAGTTGGTGACATTGTAGGCACCGGTGAGATCATCGGATATAGCGGGAATACCGGCTACACAACCGGCCCACATCTTCATTTTGGCGTTTATGCGACGCAAGGTGTGCAGATCGCAAAATTGACCAAGGGTCAAAGCATTCACTGTACCGGCGCGACTATACCGCTAGCGGACTTTAAGGCATATTTGAATCCTCTTTCGTATTTGCCGAAGTACAATGATTAGAATACAATTAATCCTATCGGTACGCCATACAACATGCTAAAAAAATCAAACACTAGAAGGGGAGGCATATTGAAAACGGTTCTAATCATTGTGGCTATACTCATTATCCTGGGATACTTTGGTTTCAACCTGCGCACCATAGTAGCGTCTCCGACAGTTCATGACAACCTTGTATATGTCTGGGAGCTCATAAAGACCGGTTGGAATGATTATCTGAAGGCACCATTCAACTATCTCTGGAACAATTTCTGGATGCCTTACATATGGAATCCTTTTATCGATACTCTTATACGCATGCAGGGCGGAGGACCAGCAGTTCCTATAGATACCGCGCCACAGCTACCGGTAAGATGATTGGGAGGATTATAGGTGAGACTCTATAACATTTTCAATTGTTTCTATGCCTATGAATGGCAATAAATCAAACGGCCTTAGTGTACCCAACATATATTGTGCGACATGGTGTGTTTACAGTGGCCACATGTAATGATGTGGCCTGTGTACACGTCCCCCACAATAAATTCTTCTATAGTCAGTCTGAAATCATGAGTGTTACGAACCTGGTGATCCCCTGATGAATAACCGTGGCGTACTATCAATGATCATGACAAAAAATATTGATGAACATTTTATGGAAATCGCTTTGGAACAGGCGCAAATTTCGCTGACCGACGGTAACTTCCCCGTCGGTGCGGTTTTGGTGATCGACGGTGTGGAGATCGGCAGATCTAGGAATTTACTCTCAATAAATTCAGATTGGATATCACATATTGAATTGAATAGTGCTGAAGCTGTCGGATTTAAAAAAGACCACCCAGGACGCGGGAGCGTGCTGGGTGGTTTGCGTAGTTTAAGCTGGCGCTACTCGTCTGCCAGTTTTGACAGGAGCTCGAGTAGCTTCCTCGCCTGAGCGACGTGGGGGTCTGAAGTGGTCACCAGTAGCACGTCCCTTCGAGCTGTGAGCTTTTCAATTTGGCTGACCACCTGCTGAAGTTCCTGTTCGGCACGCTCCGCGTCGGCCACCAGCCTCAGTGCCGTGTTCAGGGCGGTCTGTGCTGTGGTGCTCGCATGATTCGTGACTATCGTCTTCATGCCTTCGCTAGGCGTTACCACGGTGGTTGGTGGCTCGGGCTTGACACCGATCATGGCCAGCGCCTTGTGTGTTAGCGTGTACCCACTCCTCTTACCGCCGAACTCGTGTCTCGCTAGATATCCACGGGAAACGATGGACCCGAAGACTGGTCCGATACCGTTGTTACGGCGGTAATGCTCCAGCGAGAGTCCAGTCCGCGAGGCGAATGCTCCCAACAGGACAGACTTCAGATCGTGGGTCGTGACTACCGTCTTGACGTCCAGCTTCTCTCTCCCGACATGCTCCGCTATTAGGCGGAGGAAGAGTGACAAAAACTGATCGTCATTAAAAACTCCAGCCAATGAATCCTCCTGAGCTGCCGCCGCTGATACCGGCTCCGGTGAAGGTGTCGCACTGTCACGGTCCGGGATGCCATCAGGAGTGGTCGTGCCGATCTCTACCCCCTTTACCTCGTCAGGGGTTTTAGCATTCGCCGAATGCGTCTCTATAGTCGGACTGCCGGATAATGCGACACCATGAGGGTATGACACCTCGGTCCCTCCTCCATTCGAAGTCACGTGATTCTGCACTGCGGACAATGCATCATCGAATGATACCCATTTTCCGCTACAGAGTTTTCGGAATTTGTCAGTCATTTTCTGCACTGTACCGCGATCTGCTGCCTGTACTCCGGTCCATCGTTTCCCGTGGATATCTAGCGAGACACGAGTTCGGCGGTAAGAGGAGTGGGTACACGCTAACACACAAGGCGCTGGCCATGATCTGGGGCGAACTGCACACGGATCCTTGCTATGGCGCCGTCCAGTCCTACTGTCCGTACCTTCAGGAAGGGCACATCTCCCTGTAAGCCATGGATTCCCTGGATTTTATCCGTGATTGATGCACGGATTGTGTGACCTCCGGTACAGCTCATCTGCCTAATCAGATGTTCTATCGCCGTGCAATTGGTGGTTTTAAGTTCAATTCCACCGCGACTGAATATTCGGACCTCCGGTTGTAGGCCTCGACTATTGTATATCATCTTCATAGTCTGTTCTTCTGTTGTTTTATTGTTCTGTTCGGAAATATGCTACCATACATAGCCACGCTTGTAAAGCACAAAACCCCCTTGCGGGGGTTTGTGCTTGATAATGATGATTGAGCGATAGATCGATATCAATTATTTACTCCTGAGAGCGAGATCCGAACAGAAC
>JAMDBV010000030.1 GCA_023487965.1 Patescibacteria group bacterium | reverse complement strand
GCAATTGCCGGTCTTACAGTCGATCTGTCCAAAATGAAGGCTGACGCGCAAAGTGGTGGCAAATATTTTAGTTCATCTGGCAAACAGGGATATCACATTACTTTGAAAACAGACGGAACTTTCGATATTTACAAGGTCCGATCATTACAATCAGCTTCGAGTTGGTGTTCGTATTATGATAACGGTCAGAGCAATTGGGGTACATGGAGCATAAGCCAACAGCAATTTGTGGGTAATTATCCATTACCAACCAATGGTGTAATTTTTGTCGAAGATAATGTCTGGGTTGACGGCCAGATCGCAAATGCCAGGGTAACAATAGCGGCGGGTCAATTTCCGGACAATCCTACTACCAGAAAGAGTATAACAGTGAACAGTGATCTGCTCTATACGAATTATGACGGGACGGATGTTATGTCATTGGTCGCGCAAGGCGATATCAATGTTGGTCTGTATAGCGACGACAATCTGCGCATCGATGGAGCGCTGGTGGCCCAGAATGGCAGGGTCGGCCGCTATTATTATTCCAGCAATTGCGGTCCGACATATAAACGCAGCAGTATTACGCTCGACGGTATGATCGCCACAAATCTACGATACGGCTTCGCATATACTGATGGGACAGGGTATGGGGAGAGGAATATTATTTATGACAGCAATCTGCTATATAGTCCGTCACCGTCCTTTCCGCTAACATCTGATCAATACCAGACAATTTCTTGGCAGGAGGTGCGGTAATGATGATTCTCTGATAAACTTACAGCATGTCCAAAAAACTGATTGTAGGCAATTGGAAGATGAATCCGGCCTCTCTCGATGAGGCCAAACGCTTATCGAGACGGATAAAATCAGTCGCGTCAAAATTGCAAAGAACCGAGACGGTCGTTTGCCCGCCTTTTCCATTCATCGGTCAGACAAAACCGAAGATTCCGGTCAAGAATTTTGATATCGGCGCTCAATCGGCGTCAATATTCGCAGATACGGGAGCGCATACAGGTGAAGTATCCGCCAATATGCTACGCGATATCGGAGTCAAATATGTCATCGTGGGTCATTCCGAGCAAAGACAAAATGGCGATACCGATGAAATTGTCTCAAAACGCCTGTCCAATGTCTTAACGCAGGGATTGATCGCTATACTTTGTGTCGGCGAAAAAGCCCGCGATGAAGCGGGAGAATATATGAATGAATTGAAAAGGCAGATTGAACAGAGCCTGAATAATATTCCGGCCAAAATGGCTGGCAATATAATCATCGCTTACGAACCGGTCTGGGCGATCGGTGCCAAGGAGGCGATGTTGCCGGAACAGATATACGAGACATCGTTATTTGTGAAAAAGATATTCGCCGACGTGTTTGGCCCGGAATACGGACACAGGGTCCGGGTGCTCTACGGTGGCTCGGTCAATTTCCGAAACGCTTTTGAGATCATGACAGTCGGCAAAGTAGACGGTCTTCTGGTCGGAAGGGAAAGCGTCAACTCGCCGGGATTTGTTGAATTACTCAAGGCAGTCGACAAGATTTCGTAAAAAAATAATCCACAAACGCAAAATCATGCGCTCGATACGCGATATAAAATATTACGAAGGAGTCAGGATACTCATACGCGCCGATTTTAATGTGCCGGTCAGGAACGAAGTCGTTGTCGACGATTTTCGCATACGTATGGCATTGGAGACTATCGATTTTCTCCGAGAAAAGAAAGCAAAGATAATATTGGTGAGTCATATGGAAGCGGTGGACGGTACCAACCCTAGCCTGAAACCGGTCGCCAATAAATTGACCGAATTGGGTTGCCCGGTTACATTCATGACAAACGTGCGTGAGGTCAATGAATATGTAGAGAACAGACTCGGCAACGGTGAATGCATTCTTCTCGAGAATATCAGGAACTTCGAGGGTGAGAAGAAAAATGATCCGCAATTTGCCGCAGAATTGGCCTCGCTCGCTGACATATATGTCAATGAAGCATTTCCAGTCTGCCACCGCGAGCACGCTTCGGTTGTCGGTGTACCAAAGATAATAGAGGGTTATGCTGGTTTGCAATTGGAAAGAGAAGTCAGCAATCTGTCCAAAGCGTTCAATCCTGAACATCCGTTCGTATTCATATTGGGCGGAGCAAAATTTGAGACGAAGTTGCCCCTGTTGGAGAAATTCCTGCACATTGCAGACAAGGTATTTGTCGGTGGGGCGTTGTCGAACGATTTCTTCCGAACCAAAGGATATGAGATCGGCAAATCCACTGTGTCGAAAGGTGATTTTGATTTCGCCAAGTACATGAATAATGCCAAGATATTGATACCCTCGGATATTGTAAATGAGAATAATCAGACGAAGGCCGCGGATGGTGTAGGAAGTGAAGATAAAATAATGGATGCGGGCGTGCGAACGATTGAGGAGCTTGGAAATGTCATATCATCCGCGCAATTTATTCTCTGGAATGGACCTTTGGGATTGTATGAAGACGGCTACCGCGGCGCGACACTGGAATTGGCGAAAATAATCGCCGAAAGAACGCGCGGTGGCGCAACATCGGTCGTTGGCGGTGGCGACACTGTGGCGGCGATCGAAACATTGGGTATCACCAAACACTTCACATTTGTATCGACTGGCGGCGGAGCAATGCTCGATTTTCTGGCGAAGGGAAGTCTGCCGGGTATCGCTGTTTTGGGCTGATTGACGATTACCCCGGTAACACATTTTTTATGAGTTTGGCATTACCGGTAAAATCACTTTTGTCGCCATTTACTTCTCGGGAAGGAAAAACCCATATATGCGCATGTGGCACTTCGTCGCCCACTATGCGACTCAAGATCCATTCCGTATCGAACGCCTTTCTCTGAGCTTTGGCAATCTTCTGGGCGATCTCAAAATAATTTCCGATACCACCGGGGCCGTTTTCCGGCAAATCCCAAACCCAGCGATAGTGCTTTTTTGGTATGACCTGGACATGTCCGGGGGATTCCGGGTGTATGTCGAGGAATGCGATGAAATGGTCGTCTTCGTATACTGTATGTGACGGTATTTCTTTGTTTGCAATTTTGCAGAATATACAATCGGGCATAAATACATTTTATCTCGGCGCCCATAAAATGTCATGTTATACTCACTTTTATGGCGTATAAAATCCGCGAAGACATTCCCGGTGAAAAAATAGCAGAATATGATACGTCGCCATTGTTGGCGCGTCTTTTATATTATCGCAACATTACACCATCGGCGTATCGACAATTTTTGTCTCCGGAATACGATCGTGATTTGCATGATCCATACTTCCTTGCCGATGCGGATAAAGCGGCGGTGAGAATCATTCAGGCGATCGAGAACAAAGAGAGGATGGTAGTATACGCCGACTACGATGCGGATGGGATCCCCGGCGCTACGATATTCGCTCAATTCCTGAAAAAAATCGGTTTTGATAATTATGAGATATACATACCGCATCGCCACGATGAAGGATTCGGTCTCAATGTCGAAGCTGTCAATGAATTTGCCAACAAGAATACCGCTCTCATTATCACCATCGATTGCGGTATTACGGATATTGAAGCGGTCAAGACCGCAAACGAATGCGGTATTGATGTTATCGTTACCGATCATCATGAACCGCCGGAAATATTGCCGCCGGCTTTTGCGATTGTCGATCCGAAACGCAAAGACTGCAAATATCCAGACAAGAATCTCTGCGGATCCGGTGTCATATACAAACTGATCCAGGCAATTTTGCGCAAAAAGGATTTTGGTCTGGTTACCGGCTGGGAGAAATGGCTTCTTGATCTGGTTGCCATAGCCACGCTTTCCGATATGGTGCCGCTTGTCGGCGAGAATCGCGTGTTTGCTTATTACGGTCTGCAAGTACTGCGCAAGACTCCGCGCAAGGGTCTTCGTAGATTGCTGGAAATGCTTCGCGTTTCTCAGAGTGGAATATCGGAGGACGATATTGCGTTTATGATAACACCGCGCATAAATGCGGCATCCCGTATGGGTGTACCGATGGATGCATTCAATCTGCTTTCCGCCGACAATGACGCCGATGCCGAAAGAGCCGCTCTTCATCTCGATTCGATAAACAATGAGCGCAAAGCGGCTGTCGCCGTGTTGGTTAAAGAAGTAAAAAAGACTCTGAAGCATCGCTATGAGCTATCGGTCTCAGACGAGGAAGGGACAAATACTTTGCCAAGCGTTATTGTCCTGGGCAATCCCGACTGGCGACCGTCATTGCTCGGTCTTGTGGCAAATACATGCGCGGAAGAGTACAATCGACCTGTTTTCCTATGGGGTAGGGACGGATCAAATACGGTCAAAGGTTCTTGCAGGTCGGAGGGCGCGACTCATGTCGTCAATCTCATGCGTGATGTCGATGCGGGAGTATTTACCCAATTCGGCGGCCACAAATATTCAGGAGGATTTACCGTGAACGCCGATCATGTGCATTTTCTGGACAGACACCTGAATGATGCGTTCTCTCGCATGGTCATCGGTAACGATAAAGGGGACGTGCCATCGACCGCCGCGGACATCGACTGGATAGATATGGAACTTGGTCTCGATGACGTCGATTGGAAACTCTATGACGACGTCGCGCAATTGGCGCCATTCGGGACCGGGAATGCCAAACCGATATTCGCATTCAAAAATGTTAAGCCGATTGCCATTAGAAGATTCGGCAAAGGCAATGAACATGTCGGCATCGATTTTGCAGGTCAAAACGGGAAGAAGCTGTCAGCCATATCATTCTTTGGAGCTGAAAATAAATGGGCGGAAGAGTTAAAAGTCGGTAAACCGCTCGATCTGTTCGCTTCATTGGAAAAGTCGACATTTCGCAACGTGAAAGAGCTAAGGCTTCGCGTATATGATATTATTCCGTCATGATAAAAATATTTACTGACGGTTCGTCACGGGGCAATCCTGGTCCTGGTGGCTGGGCGGCGATGATATTTATCGGCGACCGACTGGTAAAAGAGCTTGGCGGCCGAGAGGAGATGACCACCAACAATCGCATGGAATTGAATGCATGCATCAAGGCCTTGGAATTTGCACATGACGTTTTGCGTGAACGTTATGCGAGCGATATGGCGGGCGGCATAACGGTATTGTCTGATTCGCAATACGTGGTGAAGGGCATGAATGAGTGGTTGGCCAATTGGAAACGCAAGAATTGGATCGGCAGCAATAAAAAAAGTGTGTTGAATAGGGATTTATGGGAAAGTCTAGATTCATTGTCATCCGGATTTGGTACGAAAATATCATGGCAATACGTTGCGGGTCATTCCGGTCACAGTGAAAATGAACGTTGTGATGAAATCGCCACGAAGTTCGCCGATGGTTTGATGTCGATGTCCGACCTCGCCACTGATTTTTAGACTGCCGAGGACCTCGGTATCGCGATTTCACACTCTTTTTATCCGGAATTTATCGGAATTTAAATCGGATTTTATCGCGCATCAGTAAAATAGATGCGTGAGAATCAAGTACTCATCGAAGACGGCCATATTTTGGACGGTTTTGGTGGCTTTTGCCATCTTGCGTCTTTGGCATACCATATACATTCGCGCGCCGGATATCGGTACTTGTCTTAACCGAGATATCCAAGGATATGGCACGGTGATTTCGGAGCCGGAAAGCAAAGATAATGGTCAAGTATTGGTTATTCATGCCGAGAATGTTATAACGGCCGATCTTGGAACGCTCGGAGACAATGTGGTTGCCGGTCGTGAGTCTGGCGGTATCGTCGGTAATCATGCGAACTGCGCGGATAATATCAATATTCGCGTCAAAACCAAGTTATATCCCAAATACGCTTTCGGATCGGCGGTAACATTCTATGGAAAATTATTGAAACCATATGATTTTTCGAGTGACGATGGCAGGAAATTCGATTATTCCGGTTATCTGGCCAAAGACGATATATTCTACGAGATACGCAGTGCGATTATTGATGAGGCAAAGGTGGCCGATGCCGGCGGCGAAACAGGATTCGTCGACTCGATGACATTGTATCTATACAAGGTGAAGAATCGTTTTGTCGCCAATCTCAATGCCGTACTAGGTGAGCCTCATGCGGCCTTGGCGGCCGGGCTCGTAGTGGGTGAGAAGAGCGCGCTAGGCGCTCAATTGTTGGATCAATTTAGGGTTGTCGGGCTCATACATATAGTCGTACTATCGGGGTTTAATATTACCGTTGTCGGGGAAGCGCTGATGAAATTATTGTCTAGATTGCCGCGCGTTTGGGGTATATTCTGTGGCGCGATCGGCATTGTCTTGTTTGGAGTTATGGTCGGTGGCGGTGCAACGGTTGTGCGCTCTTGTGTCATGGCATGTGTTGCGCTTTTCGCGACATTGATCCGTCGAGATTACAATGTGGCGCGGGCGCTGGCATTTGCCGGACTTCTCATGATAATCGCCGATCCTATAATACTTTTCCATGATCCCTCGTTCCAGCTTTCATTCTTGGCGACCGTGGGTTTGGTGGCATTGGCGTCGCCAATAGAGCGAAGATTGTCTTTTCTTCCGGAGAAGGTCGGCATAAGGAGTACGGTGGCGGCGACGTTTGCGACACAGGTATTCGTGGCGCCATACATACTCTATATGATGGGGCAATTGTCGATCGTGGGGGTGATCGTCAATATTATCGTTCTGCCTTTCATCCCACTAACGATGCTCTCAGTATTTTTGGCCGGAATGTTCGGTTTCGTATTCATGCCATTGTCGGTATTGTTTGGTTGGACATCGCATATTTTGCTCGCATACGAACTTGCGATTGTCAGATTCTTCGCCGGTTTACCATTCGCGGCCTTGAATGTAAAAGCGTTCTCTATGTGGTGGGTTGTCGGTTTTTACGGTGTGCTTGTTGCCATCTTGCTCGCGAAGAAGATATTCAGTCATTATAATATCGTCTCTAGGTATGTTATTTCGAAAAATGTGAACGAATTGAAAGAAGTTCCAGCAGGTGATTATATTGAAAATGCCCATAAAATGATCTTTGTCGGGCGTATCGATCGTTATGCTGTTATTAGATACCACCTGCAGAACAATAAAGTATATATATCCCGTCGAGCATTAAAGCATGTTATAGAGAGGAGAGGAGATGTGTTCGAAGTGGCAGTTTGTGCTCTGGACAAGTGCATTATGTCGCCTGATAAAGTTGAAGATAATTCTGCAAAACGTGAAGGGAGTTTGTTATTTATAAAAATGGTAGGAAGATCTGCTGTGGGATGCGTTGTTGAGAAAGCAAAAACGACCGGCATGAACCAGGTCGTCTCTGCTTTTCTTATAAGTCATAGGACTTATAAGAAATACACCAAACATATCCGGGAGGGCGGAATTTCCTCCATTTGAACTTCGTGAGAAGAACTCTCAGCTGATCCTTTCTGATGTCGGATATAGTTACTACTGTGCTGATTATACCGCTGTCTCAAGGCTTGTCAATGAAATCGCTTTTCGACAATTTCCCAATTGAGATTAGCGAAGAAATCCTCGACATATTGCTTTTTGCCGGAAGGTTGGTAGTCCGCGACATAAGAATGTTCCCACATATCCAGGCCGAGAATGATATCGCAGGCGTTCAATTGACCGAGGTGCTGTTCGTCGACCCAAGACATAATAAGCCGAGAATCATTCCTGTCATAATAGAGCATGGCCCAACCAATACCGCGAGTCATGGCCAGTCCCTTGAATGAGGAAAGCCATGCATCGAATGAGCCGTATTCTTTTTTGATCGCTTCCATGAGCGCACTCTTCTCATCGATCGCTTTGGCGCCACCTTGGAATGAGGCAAAATATGATTCGTGATTGCGCATGCCATTGTATTCGAATGCGAAGCGGCGATGTAATTCTCCTATAACGTATGCGTTATTCTCCGCGTCTTTGCTCAATTCTGCGATTTTGGCGAGAACGTTATTGGCGTTTTTCACATAACCTGAATAAAGTTTGAGATGTTCCTCAATGCTTTTTTTGGAAATACCTTTCAATTCCGGTATGTCGAATGTTTTTGTTTCGAATGTTTTCATATTATTGATTTAATTTAATCCACTATATTGAGATGATATCAAAACGTTTCATTATTGTCGCATTGGCTATGTTTGGTATTTCCGCATTGGGCGGATATGTGTATTTCGAGCAATACCGAGAAAAGGTTCTGGAAGTCTACGCTTTCAACGTAAACGGCTCCTCTTACTTTATTAGAACCCCGAATGATATGCGAATTGTTATAAATGCCGGCGCCAACGGTGCCGTATTGCGCAATATTACCGGAATTCTGCCATTCTATTCCAGGCGAATAGACAAGGTGATGGCAACCGATACTGATCCGCGCAACATTACGGGTCTCATCGACATCATATCGCGTTATCGTGTCGGTGAAATCATTTTGCCACAGAACACGATATATTCTCTCGGTATTTCAACTACAACGGACAAAATATATGAGACATTCCAAAGCGCCGTGCGTGGCAGTGGCGCGAAAGTCACATATGTGGAAGGTGGAGATGTGATCAGTTTTGACGAGAATGTTTCCGCGAACATTATTTTTCCTGCAAACGCAGGAGAATTCGCGTATTCGAAGTCGAGCGCCCCACAGATTATTCCGGAAATAAATTACGATCAAACACATTTCCTATTATTGGGTAATGCAACGACGAAGATCCAAAAATATATCGCGAAAGGCAAAACATTTGATGGAAATAGATGTTATAAAGCAAAGAGAGTGATTATTACCGCCAATAGCGCCACATCGGGCAATATCGCCGATGATTTGACGGGGCGATATTACGCGGATTTTCTCATTTATTCAAAGTCATTGACCGGCCTGAATGTGAGTACGAAAAGTCGCGCCGAAGACCCGTTTTATTATTTGCCTATGAATAATCGCTTCAATACAAAAGAAAAAAGCGCCGTACGCGCGATTTCGGATGGGAAACAATTGAGAATAGATACTATATAATACCGGCGTCTTTTAGCGCGCGAAAGGCACCCTTCTTCTCAATGGTGCGCAAACCGCGAGCAGATGTGGTGACGATGACGGTTTTGTTGAGTTCCGGCACAAAGATGCGCTTCTTCTGAAGGTTGGGGTAACGGCGTATTTTGCCGCAAGGATTGAACTGCGTGGCGCGGGTTCTGTTCGAGTACCTGCCGCCGGTTATCGACCCCTTCTTTGTTATTTCGCAGATTTTGGCCATTTGTTTGTGTAGGGATTATGCTATCATAGATTTAGTTTTGTGCAAGGGCGACTTGGATTCGCTGTTGAAATGCCAATTAGTTATTTCCCGCGCAATTATGATTTCTATGCTCTGCGGAACTCGCTCGGTAAATTTCTAGGCAAATTGCTACAAGATCGGGTATTCTTCGTACTGTGTCCATTTGCCAAGAAATTTATACTCGCTCAAACAGTCCTCGAGCATAGAAATCATAATTGCGCGGGAAAGGAGTCAAACTTCATAAGTAGATGATCACAATACTATCAATAGCAATATTAATAATGTCAGTCATAATCCACGAGCTTTCTCATGGACTAATGGCCGACGCCTTGGGCGACCCGACGGCGAGACATGCGGGCAGGCTTACGCTCAACCCTCTGGCGCATATCGACCCTATCGGCTCTATCGTCGTACCACTAATCACATCTATTTTTGGCTTCACATTCGGCTGGGCCAAACCGGTACCGTACAATCCGTACAATATTGAGAATAAAAGATTGGGCGAATTCCTGATCGCGGCGGCGGGTCCGGCTTCGAATCTTGTTATCGCTCTTGTATTCGGCACAATCATACGTTTCGCAAATATTGGTGCAACGGGCGTAACGCCATTCGTGACTATATGTATGTATATCGTTATCATCAATATCGTCTTGGCAATATTCAATCTGATCCCGTTGCCGCCTCTCGACGGTTCAAAACTGCTCTTTGCTCTATTGCCACAGCAATACGGCCGTACCAGAATGATACTCGAAGCCAATGGACCTATATTCGTTATCATCGTTGTGTTCTTCCTTTGGCAGATCGTCGCGCCGATCATACCATATATTTTCAAGGTATTTACGGGTATTTGATGCGGTAATAGATGGCCTAAATTGCCTGCAAATTCAGGCAATTTATGCTGACGCATAGTCCAGAATATGCTATAATTGCTTCATGAAATTCAGGCAATCATTATTTTGGGATACGGACCCGAGTAAGATCGATTTGAAGGCAAATGCCGTATATGTCATGGAAAGAGTTATGGATTTTGGGCGTGACGATGAGGTCCGCTGGCTCTGGAATAATTACAATAAGGAACAATTGATGAATGTGGTACGGAATTCGCGCACATTGCGTCCAGAGACAAAGATACTGTGGAAATTGATTCTACAACAATAAAATGGATTTACATTTTGACATATTACCAAAAAGTACTAGATCAGCTTTGGAGTATTTATCGTTGCAAGAATGGCTGAAAGATTCAAATTGGTATCTAGCTGGCGGCACAGCCCTTGCTCTTCAGGTCGGACACCGTCAATCCGTTGATCTGGATTTTTTTACCATAGATCGAGATTTCAACAATGACCAGCTCTTGCAGAATTTCTTTGACAATAAAGATTGGAAAACCGATATCAATTCCAAAGGTACGGTCTATGGAGAACTTATGAATGCAAAAGTCAGCTTTATCGCGTACCCGTTCTTCCTGCCGTCAGAGGAGAGGGTTCTATTCGGATTCATTAGAATTCTCATACCAAATGACATTGCGGTTATGAAAGTTGTTGCTATCTCCCAACGAGGAAGAAAACGCGATTTTATTGACCTTTACTGGCTCATGAACAATGGTCAAGATCTGGAATCTGTAATCCGTAGATTGGGTAAACAATATCCATCAGTTGCGCACGATTATCATCATATATTGAAAAGTCTCGTCTATTTTAACGATGCGGAAGGTGATCCGATGCCGGAATTACGCTTTCGGGTAAAATGGGAAGATGTTAAGAAATATTTTGAGAGCAAAGTCCCGGCTGTAGCAAAGAAAGTCGTCGGTTTGCAATAAACCGATACCCGTGTTAATGTTGCATGACTGTTCCATCGAAAGGAACAATTAATAATTAAGGCAAGAATGAGTAATCGCGCGGTTTCTAGGGCCTGAATTGCATTCAAGGCCAAAAATCTCAAAACCGTAGCGGTGAAGAATTCAGACTATGCCAACAATCAATCAACTTACAAAGCGAGGTCGCAAGACCTTCAAGCGAAAGTCGAAGTCAATCGCATTGACGCGTACTTTCAATTCGATTCAGAATCGTCCGGTATTTTTCCCGGCGCCATTTAAGCGCGGTGTTTGCACCAAAGTCACAACCAAGACGCCGAAGAAGCCGAACTCGGCTATCCGCAAGATCGCCCGCGTGCGCCTGACCAACGGTATGGAAGTTACCGCCTATGTTCCTGGAATGGGACACAATCTGCAGGAGCACTCGGTCGTGGTCTTGCGTGGCGGTCGCGTCAAGGATGTTGGTTTGCGTTATTCGGTGGTGCGAGGCGTGCTCGACTGTGCAGGTGTCGAAGCGAGGAGGAAAGGTCGCAGCCAATATGGCAATAAGAAGCCGAAAGCCGCTAAGGCATAAATACCATGAGACGCAAAATAAACATCAAAAGGGAATTGAAGCCGGATGCGGTATACAATTCCGTCAAAGTTTCGAAGTTCGTAAACTATGTTATGCAGGAAGGCAAGAAGAATATAGCGAGGAATGTCGTCTATGATTGCCTGAATACGATCAAAGAGCAGGCGAAGGTGGAGAATCCGATAGAAGTATTGGAAACGGCTCTGCGCAATACGGCTCCGGCTGTAGAAGTCCGATCGAGACGCGTCGGAGGTGCAAACTACCAGGTGCCTCGCGAAGTCAGGCCTGAACGCCGACAAGCGATGTCTATGAAATGGATCATTGAGGCCGCGCGTGGCAAGAAGGGCAAGCCGATGCATATGAAATTGGCCGATGAAATCATTGCGGCATCGAAAAATGAAGGCGAAGCGGTCAAGAAACGCGAAAATGTCCACAAGATGGCCGAGGCGAACAAGGCATTTGCGCACTTTGCGTGGTAATAGGGATAACTATATTAGTGTCCACGAAAATACGGCCTATTGTGGCCGTGTTTTCGTATGGTATAGAGTACGCGCATAGCCCCATGGGGATT
>JAMDBV010000052.1 GCA_023487965.1 Patescibacteria group bacterium | reverse complement strand
GCGCAAAAGGAAAAAGGTTGCTATTCAAGGGGATATTTTCCTTGGTTTCACAACGTGCGCATCCCCGGATGGAACGTGGGAGATCCAACGACAGCAAGTGCTGTCGCGAATCACTGGTGGCAATTACTTCTAACTACCACCACACGTCTCCTTTGCTCCGGCATGGAGAGCCAGAACACGAGCCTTACCCGTAGAGATTACGCTGAGGAAAGCAACCTTTTTCCTTTTGCGCGCTCCGTGGTGATTTCGACAACGAAAGGTGTCAAAAACACTATGGAACGCGCATAAGTTCTTTATCAAAGTTCTAAGGAAATTAGATCATACCCGCATTTTTGTCAAGTATTTTTTGCATGATTTTGTAATATTATCATGTTAGACAAAATATTCGGCCCTACAGAGCGCTATCCAGTATTGCAATAAAATATTAAATATTGCTGCGTAACAAAAATATTTTATTTCTTTATCTTTGTCAGATCGCCATTCAAAATCACTGGCAACATACAGAGTATTTCCTCTTTGTAGGACACTTCCTCATCTATAGGATTTAGTATGTATATTTTCTTGCCCAGGAATAGTCCGATTGCCATTTCTGCGAGAACTGCGCCACCTATATAGCCAGGCCTACCATTCTTTTCATAGTTGAGAACTAGGACAACATCCCCTTTTGACACCTTATTGAAATGGTGTTTTGTCAGAAATGTTTTGCGAGAATAGTTCTTTGAATCCTTGAACCATGTTTTGTATGTCTCCACACGAAAATCGCCACTTCTTTCCATTTTCCCAGCGGTGAGAGGGATCAACACTTTGAAGCCGAGACGCTTTAGCGCCTTACTCACATCTATGACCTCTCTATAGAATGATGCACTGGAACATATAACAACTGTCTTCGTTCGTGACTTATTCTTGCCGTCTGTTTTTGTCTTTTTCATATATTTTTTGAAATATTAATTAGGTCGCCATGAAGACATATCGGTTGCATCGCATGTATTTCATCGAGGTACGGCGCTTCGGTCGGCATTTCAGTGAGGAAAAATATCTTTTTGTTGTTTACGTATGCCATACCCATTTCCATGAGCACATTGCCACCAATATAATTTTTCACACCATGTTTCTCATTATTAACTATGAGAATAGCGTCGCTTTCCAGAATGTGTTTGTAATGTGAACGTATATAATCGTGAGATACGTATATTTTCATGTCGGTAGTATATTACACATCGCGCTGATATACTAGATTTATGAGCAATAAGATATGTGATCATACGAGTGTAGGAATATTGGTCTATAATGACGACAGAATATTACTTATCGAGCGCAAGAAATTCCCTTTTGGCTTTGCCATTCCCGCCGGCCATGTCGATGGAGATGCCACATTTGAAATCGCCGCAAAACGTGAATTATCGGAAGAAGTTGGCCTGAATGCCGAGCACCTAGAATTAGTTCTTGAACGTCGTATGGAGAATGGATGTCGTCGTGAAGGTGGTACGTGGCATATGTGGAAAATATTCAAAGCCGATGTTTCCGGAATGATCAAATTGAGTAATGATGAGACCAGAAGTGGCGGTTGGTATACAAAAGAGCAAATATTACCCCTTGCCGATCGCACCCTAAAATATTTGAATAAACAAATATCGGAGGAAGATTGGCAACAAAATCCCGGCATGGAACCTGTAATGCTCGAATTTTTCACAGAGCTTGGAATAGTCGCAGATTGAATAACAAGAAACGGCACCGCGAGCACAGCATGTGGCTGTGATCACGGTGCCGTCACTGGATCAGGGTAAGGCGATGAGCGCCGCAAGGCTCATAATCTCGTCGTGGGACATTTTGAGCTTTACGCGAAGTTCATTAGCCTCCTCAACCTCCTCATTTGTCGCCACGCCACGCGCACGACGAAACGCTATTTCAGCGTAGCGTAATATGGACTTCTTGGTCTGATTATCCATGGTTTTCCTCCCGTTCCGTTTCGAACGCTATAAGTAAGAGAAACCGAGTGTAGCCCGGTCTTCCTTGTTGCGCAACTTCCTTAAGCCAGTTAGTGTTGCAACCAGCAAGCTTTAATTGCCGGCCCAAAATATTCACCGACGAGATCGATGCGTCATGCGCGCGACCACGAAGGTCCTCGGCTTCATACCGTAAACCGTCATCGATCGATGTGCTACCAGCTGCCGCAATCCTACCGAGCCTCATTACCGACTCGGCATATTGAAGTGACGCCGTTACCAAATCATCCAGGCATTCCTGGAGCGTTTCATTACCCTGACAGAGTTTCGTCAACTCTGAGAGGGTTATGTATGGATTACGACGCTCTGACCTTTCGACCCGTTCGGTGAGCGTACCAGGTCCGCTTTCAGTTGAAAAAAGCATCTTGTATGTTTATAGCATGATGTTAGTAATAAGTCAAGACGTGAGATACCCGTGTAAACACGTACAATAATGTATCATTCCGATTATACCACGATCCCCAGCCGCAGGCCTAGGATCGTGGCGTATGATGTTCATCTTCCGATTGCTAGATCTTTTTCGCATTGAACAGCAGATACAAGACTGTAGCGAATAGTACAAGTATCACAAGAATGGCAACCCAACCCCACGGAACATTGGCGAGCGAGAAGAGAGCGGCGGCGGAATTCTCGGCACTGGCCGCCTTTGCATTTGTAGTACTAGTATCTGTGTTTACTGACGCTTTTGTAGTGTTTGACGCAACCGTCGTAGTTGTCTTCGCCTTGGCGTAAGTACTCGGATTCGCTACCGCCAGCGTATTGCTGCACGCGCGCGTAGTGGTTTTACCATCCGCGGAAGTAACTGTCACTATGGCGTTCTTCTCGCCGGCCTTGGAATAATATTTGATTATCGAAGCCTGTGTGCCTATAAGACCGTCAGAACCAGTCCATGAATATTTGTACGGTTCGGAACCGCCGGAGACTTCGACATTCCAGGTAACTGGCTGGTTCGTATTTATGTTCGCAGGATCAGAATAACAGCCCACATCCAAGGTACCGGAATTGCTTGCGAGAGCATAATTGTATGTATTGCCTATAGCGATAGTATTGCCGCAAGATTGCGTAACAGTCTGACCGGCGGAATTGACGGTCACACTCGCCATTTTATTTCCGATCGAACTATATGTCGTCGAAACCGATTGACCGTTGCCGTATAGACCGTCACTGCCCGACCATGAATAGGTATAGTAGCCATTGCCGCCATTGGCCGAAGCTGTCCAGGTTACCGGTGAATTGGTATTGGCGTAATTCGTATTTGCGATACACGATACGCTGAGATTCTGGTAGGGCGTATTGTAATAATATACCGGACTGGAATAGGAATATGTCGGCTGATATACATTGATATTGCCGCAGTTTTGAGTTACCGATTGACCATTCGAATATACGGTAACACTGGCATACTTCATGCCCAAACTGTAATAATTCTTGGAAATCGAAGAATTACTGCCATAAAGAGAATCCGTTCCCGACCACGAATATGAATACAATCCGTTGCCACCTGAAGCATATGCGCTCCATGTAACATAATCACCCGTATTTATAGACGTGCGATTCGGACTACACGATACGGTGATAGCCGGATATGTCGGATAGTAGACCGGTGATGGATAGTAAGTCGGATAATACACCGGCACAGGTTGTGGCGTATATGTAGGATAATTGTATGAATTGCTAAAAGGCAATGGAACATAGTGAGAGCCGTAATTGTAATACGCACCCGCCATGCTTGGGATTAGAGCAAATATAAAGGCAAAAACACCGATAGTTGCGGCACTTTTGGCCCAGAATTTGTTGGCAAAATATTTTGTCATAGCATCACTATTATATATTATGCCTAGAGAAAAGTCAAGCGGTGGAGTTTCGATGGGCCGTGAATTGCTATAGCGGCATAATGGACCTTTGTCCCATAACCTTTGTGTTTATCGAAGCCGTATTGTGGAAATCTATCATTCATTTTCAACATGAATCTGTCGCGCGCGACTTTGGCGCATATTGATGCGAGCGCGATCACCTTTTCTTTGCGATCTCCGCCGATTATTGTCTTTTGATATTTGTAATTTTCCGGAGCACGCAATAATCCGTCCAGTAATATGCGCGATTCGGCTGTAATCGAATCCCTTTTGGCAAGTTGCCGCAAACCGCGGTCGATCCCCCTCTGAACGCATTTCGATATGCCGTATTTATCGATATGTTCGGCCGGCATCATATTCACGGCAAAATCACATACATTTTCTTGCCTAAATTTCAGAATCTTCTCGTACCACACTTCCCTACTTTTCCGGCTCAGTTGTTTCGATTCCTTTACTCCTCGGAATTTCACCATCCATTTTTCATTGAATACCACAAAGACCCCGACTGCCACCGGACCCGCTATCGGCCCGCGGCCGGATTCGTCGATACCTATCAGGGTTTTATTACCGACTATTCGCATTGTCATTTATGAACATTCTCAATGTATTTCCAGTAATTACTCTCTGCGAATCACTGTTTGAAAACATTGAATATAGTGGCCTTATACTGTTGCCCGGAATATTTTCATCATCGATGGAAAATCCTACATATTCAACCTGCAATTTCCCATTCTGGCGAACCCATTGTATTGCCGGCAGAAGATCCGCATCCGAACTGATCACTAGCGCAGTATCGTATCTATTCTCAACCGCTCCTACAATCAAGTCGGTAGCGATCATAACATCTACACCCTTCTCTCGTCTGCGCTCATAGGAAATCTCTGTTATTCCGAGGTCAAGTATCTTCTGGTATTCAACCATACGCTCGTCAACCGCCACAGTTTCCGTCCGAACCTTCAGCTTACTTGTTCGCAGTTTCCATTGATGTTTTTTGAGAGAAGCGAACAATTTCGTCTGACGGGACATGAGATATTTCGATCTAGGATCGCCATCTCTTTCGCGAACGGTTCCCACATAATATCGCTTGTACTCTCTTTCAATGGTCCTACCATTGGCAAGAAAGTCTACAAAGTTATCAAAGTCAAAATCGAGCTCGGTAACACCAATCTTCTTTAATGCAATGTGGTACAAATTGCCACCGTCTACAAATATAGCAATACGTTTATTCGTCATGCTCGGAATAATAGCAAAATGGACACATAAACAAAACTCGCACACACCATAGGTGGCGCGAGCGATTTGTATTGATATCATTTCAGATATTGTCGATATTGTCAAACCCCATATGTGGATATGAGCACGTCATTACATTCTATGACTATGGCACTACAGAAACAAATACCCTATACTCTAACCATGTCCCGTTTTACTCACCTTCATACGCATTCACATTATTCTCTCCTGAATGCCCTACCCAAGATCGACATGCTAGTAAATACGGCTAAGGAAAAAGGTATGAACGCATTGGCGTTAACCGACAACGGCAATCTCTACGGAGCCATCGAGTTTTACAAAGAGTGCAAAAAGAAAGAGATCAAACCGATCATCGGCGTCGATTTTTATGTGGCCTCGCGCACACGCAAGGACAAAGATGCCGGTATCGACAATCGTCGGTCCCGTCTCGTCCTTCTGGCCCAGAATGAAATCGGCTACAAAAATCTCATGCGCTTGGTGACTGATTCAAACCTTGAAGGATTTTATTATAAGCCGAGAATTGATCGCGAAATTATCGAAAAATACAATGAGGGACTTATCGCCATCTCACCGTCATTCTCCGGCGACATCGCCCTTTCGCTCAAAGGTCGCACACAGGACCGCGCCAATGAATTCGCCGATTATTATCGCGACATATTTGATGATCGATTTTTCATCGAAATAACCAGACATCCGGAAATAGACGGCCATGAAGCCAATATGAAAACGCTTGCCGGATTCGCCAAAAAAAATCATATACCGACGGTCGCCGGACACGATGTCTACTATCTCACGCCCGATGACAGACAAGCTCGCGATACATTGCTTCTAGTCAATTCACATTCGGACGCATCTGACCGAATATCCGATGACGATGAAAGCGACTTCTCATTTATCTCGAGCCAAAGGGCCGAGGAATTATTCGGGGACATGCCCGATGCTTTGGAAAATACCGAGAAAGTCGCCGATATGTGCAATCTCAATATAGAACTGGGCAAATGGGTATTTCCGGACTACAAGGTGGAGAGCGGTCGTTCGTACGATGATGAATTACGGCACCTTGTATTCAACGGTTTTGCACGCCGGAATGTGCCACAGAGCCGGGAAATGTTATCGCGCGCCGAATACGAATTGGGTGTCATAAAAACCAAAGGTTATGCGCCATACTTCTTGGTCGTCGCCGACCTGCTCCGCTTCGCACGAGAAAACGGCATATTGAGCAATATCAGAGGTTCGGTTTCCGGTTCATTGGTAACGTATCTGTCCGGCATCACAAACGTCAATCCGATCGAATTTGAAATACCGTTCGAGCGCTTCCTCAATCCGGACAGACCGTCGGCGCCCGATATCGACATGGACTATGCCGACAATCGTCGCGACGAAGTCATCGAATACGCCAGGCGCAAATATGGCCGAGACCGAGTCGCCCAGATCGGTACGTTCGGCACAATGATGGCTCGAGGATCAGTACGTGATGTTGCGCGCGCTATGGGATTCACTTTTGACGTCGGTGACCGGATCGCGAAACTGATACCAATGGGTTCCCAAGGATTTCCAATGACGATCGAAAAGGCGTTTGAGGATGTTACCGAATTGCGGGAATTATATGCAAGCGACGCCGACGCAAAGAGGATAATCGATATGGCAAAGAAGATCGAGGGTTGCGCGCGACATATCGGCGTTCATGCCGCCGGCGTTGTCATGGCACCTTCGGATATCGTCGGCTTTACACCGCTCCAGTTCGATCCGAAAGGTGAAGGCAAGGTCATAACGCAATATGATATGTATTCGATCGAGGAGGCCGGACTTCTCAAATTTGACTTTCTCGGACTCAAAAACCTGACGATAATTTCGGACGCGATTGACAGGATAAAGAAGATCGACAATGTGCATCTGGAGATCGACAAAATACCGACCGATGACAAACAGACATTTGAAATGTTGACGCGAGGCGAGACGGCCGATCTTTTCCAACTGAACGGCGATGGCATGACTAGATTCCTGAAGGATCTGCGACCTTCATCGATCAACGATATCAATGCCATGGTCGCCCTATACCGCCCCGGACCGATACAATTCATTCCGGACTATATTGCGCGCAAACACGATCCGAAGCTCATCAAGTATCTTGACCCATCTCTTGAGCGCATACTGCAAAAGACTTACGGCATTCTGGTCTATCAGGACGATCTCCTTATCATGGCTCACGATCTCGCCGGCTACACATGGGCGGAAGTGGACAAATTCCGCAAGGCGGTCGGCAAGAAAATCCCGGAAGAAATGGCAAAACAGAAGGATCATTTTATTCACGGCTGTGTCGAAAATAGCGGTTGGTCAGAGAAAAAAGCCAATCAGGTCTGGTCATGGATCGAACCGTTCGCGGCATACGCATTCAACAAGGCGCATTCCGTTTCCTACGGTTGGGTGGCATACCTCACGGCATACCTCAAAGCGCATTTCCCGGAAATTTATCTATCGGCGGTGCTTTCCTCAGAATCCGGCGAAACAGAAAAGGTCGCCGAAACAATCGCCGAGTGCAAACGTCTCGGCATTCCGGTATTGGCGCCTGATGTCAATGAGAGTTTCAGTCAATTCACAGTTGTAAAAGATACTGACATGATTGGTGAAGTACCGGAATCGGCCGCAAATGCATCATCCGAACCCTCTTCGGAGGCGGGGGGCACTACGCCATATTTTACGATGGACTCCCCGCCGAGAAAAGACGGTGTTGGCGTGTCTTCTGTCATTACGCCGGCGCCGATCGTGGGTTCGGATGATGCATTTGCGGCCGATTCTGACAATTCGTTTCCGATGCCGATCATGGGTTCAAAGGACAATGCCGCGGCCGATTCAAACATTCGGGCACGACCGAAACACCGCATACGTTTCGGACTTGTGACTATCAAAAACTTCGGTCAAGGAATATCGACGGCGATTATCGACGAACGCAAGCGTGGTGGCAAGTATCGTTCGCTCGCTGATTTCCTGGAGCGCGTCAAGGATCGAAATCTGAACCGAAAATCTTTGGAATCGCTAATCAAATCCGGCGCCATGGATTGCTTCGGCGTCGATAGAGGAATTATGCTGGCAAACATTGAGCTTTTGCTTGAATACAATAAGGAAAGCAGTTCCAAGGATCAGAATCAAGATTCTCTGTTCGGCCTTATGAGTGATCATTCGACCGTACCCGCTCTGTCGCTCGCTCCGGCGCCAAATGCCGAATTGCGTGATCGACTCGCTTGGGAAAGAGAATTACTCGGCTTGTATATTTCCGGTCATCCTCTCGACCGCTACCGCTCAATCATTGAGAAACGCGATACCGATATCAAAAGAACTCTTGAAGGCATGAAGGACGGCGAGTCCGCCATTCTCGGCATTATCATAAATGAGGTCAGACTCATACAGACCAAAAATAATGAAACAATGGCATTTGTCACGATTGCGGACTTTAGTGGCGAAGCGGAAGCGGTCGCTTTTCCGCGCGTGTATCGTGAATTCAAATCATTGATACAAGTTGATCAATGTCTCGCAGTTAAAGTCACGGTCAATACGAGAAACGGTGAGAAGAGCTTCATCTTGGAGCGGATGAAAGCTTTGTGATATGATATTGCAATGATATACGATCTTGCAATCATAGGTGGCGGTCCGGCCGGTGTAGCGGCGGGCGTTTATGCCGCACGCAAACAGCTTCGTACGATATTTATCACAAAAGACTGGAATAGTCAGAGTACCGTCTCTGAAGGCATCGAAAACTGGATCGGTACGGTGAAAATTTCTGGCCTAGAATTTGCAAACAGTCTCAAAAAACATTTAGAGGCATACGCAGGCGAATTTGTTCACATTCATGAAGGCGAATCGTGCATAAATGTTGCGAAGAGTGATTCTGGATTTAACGTGAAAACCGATAAGGATTCTTATGAGGCGCGGACGATTCTTGTGGCATCGGGTAGTCATAGACGTAAGCTGGAGATTCCGGGGGCTGATCGACTAGAACATAAGGGTCTCACATATTGCGCATCGTGTGATGGACCGCTCTATTCCGGAAAGGATGTGGTTGTCGTCGGTGGCGGAAATGCGGCTTTTGACAGTGCGGCACAATTGCTGGCCTACTGCAAAACTGTGACTCTTATCAATCGCAGTGACAAATTCCGAGCCGATCCGGCTACGATAGATGCAGTATCGAAAAATCCCCATTTCAAAATCATAAAGAATGCAGTTCCCAAAGAAGTCAAAGGTGATAAATTCGTTTCATCTTTTGTCTACACTGATACAACCTCAAACACCGATGTAGAATTGCCTGTTACGGGCATATTTGTGGAAATAGGCTCGATACCTACAACTTCATTTGTAAAAGATTTGGTTAATATCGATGAGTACGGTCATATCATCACTGACCCTCGCGATCAAAGGACTTCACAGTCCGGTATCTGGGCGGCCGGCGATTGTACAGACGGTCTATATCACCAGAATAATATAGCGGCGGGCGATGCTGTGAAAGCGCTCGAAGATATTTATTTGTTTCTGAAGGCGAAATAAAAAAAGGCCGGCGCACGTAGTGTGGGCCAGCCGATTTGGTCATTCGTTCTCATTTTCCTCAGAGGACACATCGTCACCGCCTGAGCTTTCATCTGTGGGCAACGGCACTGGTGTACCTTTGGTACCTATAGGACTGGAACGAATGACCCTAACCGCAATGGAATCAGGGTACATACAGCTAGAGATCATATCACATTTTTGCCATTCAACAATCTATTTACACATTTCCCATAAGCCCTTACTTGCCCGTTTTGCTATATTTTGATCGTATTGAAATTGCTTTTGATATTCATATGGGCTTCCGACGGTATACTCACGCGCATAACCATTCTGGACTAAATATTCATTCACAAACAATCCGCTGGGCAAATACACATAGGCGAGTATTCTGCCGTAAATATCATACTTCTCCCTATTTGGATTGAGCTCAAGTCGCACTTCTCCACCTTTTAGCAATTCCTTTGTCTCATCTGAAGCTTCCTTGCCATAACATTCAGGCACCTTGCGGGGATCGACCGTCTCCGGCGTATTGATGCCGAGCATGCGCACCGTCACTTCCCTATTCCCATTCATGACCTTGAATGTATCGCCGTCGATGATGTCGGTTACTTCGTATATTTTCTTTGGATCAATGACTGAATCGGTCTTATTGGTATTTGCGATGACACTGGCTTGATTTTGTGTTTCGCCAATAAGGACATGACCTGTGTTATTAAATATGACATAGGCGACAGCAAAACCGGCTATGATTACGGCAAGCATGATTATTGATTTGGTGAGACGGTTGGGCATGAAATACAATCTGGCCATTATCTATATAGTCGGGAAATCACGGCGGAGAGGGGGAGATTCGAACTCCCGAGACCCTTGCGAGCCTGCCGCTTTTCGAGAGCGGTGCCTTCGACCACTCAGCCACCTCTCCGTGGTACGCCACAGCTCGCAAAGCGAGCGCGGGTGATCGTGACACAACGATAACACATTTTGCGAAATTCTCAAAAAGTGCTAGTATTTGTTCATTCATTTGGCATTGCATATCTCTGCCAATGAATCGAGAATGTGGTGAGTATGTAATAATAGACGGCCCTATCGTCTAGCCTGGTCCAGGACGGAGGCTTTTCAAGCCTTAAACCCGGGTTCAAATCCCGGTAGGGTCACATTGATGAATGTTAAGAACATTTGTGATACACTTTGTTGCATGAAAAGGACAATATACATCATAGTTGTATCAGGACTGGTAACTCTTACAATCATGTATTTTTCGGGTTCATTTGGTTCTGATTCTTTTTCTAAGATAGATAGTTCAACTAGTAAATATACAGACCGAGGTGGTGGGTTTAGTTTTTCATACCCATCGATATTTTCATTTAAGAAGAACACATATGGCATGGGGTACGGTTCCAATTCAATCGGAGGTGTACAACTGGGATTTAATTTTATAGCCGCTGGTACTTATTCAAGCTTATGCGCTTCATTACCACGACTTGTGGAAAATCCAACCCCGAATAAGCTGGAGACTTTTACTAGGGACATAGTTAACGGTTATACCGTTTATAAAGACATTGATTTGAGCGGCTTATCACCAGCCGGTTTTAATGCAACATATGCTATTTCATATCAAGGTAGTTGTTTGACGTTATCAGAGTCAAATCGGAATAAAGATTTTGATGTTCTGGATTCAATACTAAATAGTGTGAGATTTGAATAAAGTTTGGGGCAAAATCATACGTCCCTGATTTCTTCTTTATCTTTTTATAAATTCTGTGCACACTGCAATAAGGTCACCACTAAATGACAATTCCAACTCATATCGCTTCTGATCTGATCGCATACGGACTATTAAGTTTTGTTATAGCAAACCTAACACATACTGACCTATCATTTTAAAAAGTGAGCGGTTAATCTGAAATTGGTGCAATTATACATATAATCTATTATAATTACCACATGAGTAACCCGTATGTTCGAAAAGTTACATATATTGCCTTCGTACTCTCAATTATCTACTCAATATCGCTGATTGCAGATGTCTACCTGACAACTACCGAGACGCTCTCAATGGAACATGTTCGGATCGACAATGCGGACTCTGTCGTTGTTCATTCAAACTACGAGGAGGTTGAGGAGAAAATAAGAACTATTCAGATATGGGGCGATCCGATAATGCTTTTTGCGTCAATAACAAATAATCTTGGAATTGCTTTCATCTACGGAATGCTGATCTCAATCGCAGGTCCAATACTAGCCTTCCTTGAGTGGTTCGCGATTTTTTACATTATCAGCCTTATCTATGCAAAACTCTTCAAACGGCCAAACTCTGAACCCGTCCCCAATAAACCTGTATCAAAAACTATTGGAAAGATGATTTCCATACTGATCGGCGTTTGCATCCTTCAGTACGTAATCATCGTCTATGCGGAGACGAGGCAATTTGCCAACCTTCAGCTTGAAGCCGATACCACATATTGATGGCGATGCACGATATTGAATATCAGCGCACATTTATTTCCATCATCCCCACCAAATGTTCGATAAACGGCCCCACATCGCTCCCGACCGCGCGGAGCGCTTTGGGCATGAGTGATTCGCCGGTGAAGCCCGGCAATGTATTGGCTTCGAGAACGAATATGCCCTTTTTGGGGTGTATCATAAAGTCAATCCTGGAATAATGTCGCAGACCGAGAATTTCATGCACTTTGCGCGCCGATTCTTCGATCTTCATCTTCAGATCATGCGCAAATGATGAAGGAACAATTTCGAGCGATTTGCCGGCGTATTTCGCTTCGTAATCGAAGAACTTATTCATCGGCCTTATCTCGATAACCGGCAGTGCATACAATTCATGTCCTCGAAAGTCCCCCACAACACCACAGGTCGCTTCGACACCGTCAATATACTCCTCGATAAGAATCACATCGCCGTATTTGGCCGCCCTTACGGATGCGGCCAAAT
>JAMDBV010000036.1 GCA_023487965.1 Patescibacteria group bacterium | reverse complement strand
AGCCAAAATTCCAAAGCAAAGCGAAAACGATAGCGACAACAGCGATCATGGCGAGCAGATGCTTTTTCGATATTCCGGAAACCATTACCATACCAAGCCAGATGAGAAACATCATCATCGCCGAGCCCAAGTCCGGATTTGTAAGTACGATAGCAAAAAAAATAAAAGCGTAAATTCCGGAAATAATAATGTGTTTGATGTTTGCGATCTCTATGTGACGACGTGAAAAATATTTCGCCAGAATGATCAACAGGGCCAGCTTGGCGAAGTCCGACGGTTGGAACGACAATCCGGCGATGGTAAACCAGCTCTGCGCGCCATGTGACACTTTGCCTAAAACAGACAACAGAAGCAGCAGAGCGAGCGAGACCGAATAAAATGACACCGAAAACCATGTTGATCGCAATATCCTGGCATCCAGTCGATAGGCCACGAAGAATGCCGCGAATGACACCGCAATGACGATAAACTGGTGAGCCGCATACGACGAATCGCCGGTAAACGAATGCATTGTCACCAAACTTGCCGCAAGTATTGGCAAAATGGCGAGTACGAGCAGCCAGTCCATTCCGGAACTCTGAGTACCCGGTATGTTGTATTGCTTGCGAAAACGAGCCAATATTCCAGTCGGCATTCTAGTATTTTGCCACAGGTAGGACTTCTATGGAAACAACTTTGTCATCATGACTGACAGGCCACGTAAATGGCGCCTTCGCGGTCCCACCAGCTCCAATACCGTCCAATACAGTCCTGGAAAAACCAATAGCATTGCTGTCTTTATCGTACAAGACGACATATACATCGATCTTGCCTACCGGCAATACGTCCCTGTTCTCAAACGTAACGATAAGTGACGAGCTGTTCTCATCCTCTTCATAACGCTTGTCCGTAACAAATAACTTGGCCAATTTGTCGCTTTGCTTGCGCCAATTCGGCTCACCGGTGAATTGGAACAAAACTTTGGTCGGCTTTCGATTGTCGACACGCACGGCGCCCTTGAATGCAAGGGCATTGCGATGCGGTGGCAGATCGACCGTGCCGGTATATTCCAAGATCGGTACGCCGATGTTATCGTATAGTTGTACCTTGAATGGAACACCTGTCGCTCCGACATCAACATTCGGATTTTCTATGTATGTTGCTATATTGTAGAGTCCATTGGCCACCTGCTCCGAACGCGACCAGTCGACGACCGGCGAAAAGAAAGCGCTCGGACAAAGCTTCTGGCACGAACCGCCACAATCTATACCAGTCTCAGTGCCATTCTGGATACCATCGAAACAAGACGGTGGCGTATAGGTTATTTTCCATACAGGAATGGCAATCAGAAAGACGATCGCCGCTATTAGTATCGTTCCATAGAAGAATTTTCGCCTTTTCGACCAAGATATCATTTGATTTTGTCTTCGGCTGTCATGTTATATCCCGAACTATCGAGACTGTTGGCCGGAATACTATTCGCGGGTAGAACATCGCCCATTTGTGATTCACCCGGACCTGAATTGTAACGCAATGAATCGAAAGATTTCACGATCAATAGCGGTAGAGTCATCATGAGGAAAGCTATCGCCACAATGCCAACGACCATGAGACCTATTAGCCACTTCTTGAATCCATTTGTATTCACCTGCAATGGACGATTTGCTTTGAGTGTCTCATAGAGCTTGAACATATAAGCAGTTGCAAAAGGTGTGGTTATGACCGACACAATCGCCAACCTAATCATTAAGAGAAGCGCCTCAAGACCTTTGTCTGAAGTCGCCACTGTGCCGTTTAGCACATTCATGGGTATTCCAAAGGCAAGCTTCAAGACAATACCAAATACGGCGCCGATTAAGAAAGTTAATATGAAGGTCACTGCCACGAGGATAAAAGCGCTCCACAGAACAGCCAACCACCGGCCTCTGACTATAGCAAAGCTTTCGACAAATGAATTGATGCCCTTGTGTCCATCCACAACTAGTGAGTATTGGGAAAATAATACATATATACCAAGTACGATTGCCGGAATTGCTAGAAGTACAAGCGAACCACCAATAGCCAGTATCGATATGATCATGACGAGTACATAAGACCAGAAATATTTAAACCCAATTTTATATTGCGTAATAACTCCCAGAGTACCGATTTCTCCACGACTGATCTTTCTCATCGAGTCAATAATGGAAATAGGTACAATTACTGTCGTGAATATGATCGCGACCACTGCAGATATCATCGATAGTATTGCAAAAAACACATTATCTGCCATGGAAAATAGCTGACCTATGATTTGGACTATGTAAGGCAGGCCGACCATAGGAACAAGCAGTTTCCAATTATTGGCAAAAATATGCCACGCGTCCTTTAGTAATTCACTCGGTCCCTTCATGATTTGTACACTTGGCACTTTGTTGTCTGAGTCCATAATATTTATTTAGCCAATAACACGCTAATTATCGCAAATGTAATGCAAATTTCAATGCCGGTGTCAGACGACACCAAATCGCAGATAGCAAAAAACATGCCATCCAGATTAT
>JAMDBV010000040.1 GCA_023487965.1 Patescibacteria group bacterium | reverse complement strand
AAGCGGCCACACCAGCTTTATCTTTCCCGTATAAAGGTATCCCGCCTTATCGAAAACGGCTTTCTTTATCTTAGCCGCCAATGCCTTTTTGGCAAGTCCAAGACCGACTTCTTTGGCGCGATCAGCCGGTGTGGCCGCTTTGATCTTCTTGGAATCGAATGATACGAGAGTGTTTCCTTTGACATCATCGATGAGCTGAGCATAGATGTATCTGTGTGATTTGAAGACTGACAGGCGCGGCCTCTCCGCAGTACCGGAAATTTTGGCACGCACTCTCATACGGCGTCTTTCAAATTTTTTATTTTTTTCTTGAATTGCGTTTTTCATCTTGTTTGTAGCATTCGTATAATTTGTATATTCGTGTTATTTTATGCGGCCTTCTTACCCTGCTTTCTCCTGATCACTTCATCTGAGTATCTTATACCCTTACCCAGATACGGTTCTGGCTTCTTCGTGGCGCGGATAACGGCGGCGAACTGACCTACAACTTCTTTGTCGATACCGGTAACCGTTACATTGCTCTTATCGACAGCTACTTTTATGCCGGCCGGGATTTTGAGCGCCACAGGATGTGAAAAGCCGACGGAAAGAACCAGATCGGCGCCTTTTACATCGGCCTTGTATCCGATACCTTCGATAATTAGCTTCTTTTCATACATCTTATTGACACCTTCGATCATATTCTTGGCATGTGCCACGTACGTACCGGTAAGCTCCCGCAAACGAATAGTATCGGCATTCGGAGTGAATGACAAAGTGTTGTTTTCGATCTTGATATTCATGCCCGGATTGATAGCTCTCTTCAATTCACCGAGCGGACCTTTGACTACGAGAAAACCGCCGGTAAAAGAGGCTTCCGTTTTCGCTGGCAATTGAATTGGTTTTTTTGCTAGTCTAGACATGTTATTACCAGATTTTGAACAATACTTCGCCGCCAACCTTGTGCTTTTTGGCATCAACGTCACTCATCACGCCTTTTGGTGTCGACAAGAAGAAATTGCCGTATCCGCTCCTGTATGTCCTGATATCACCGGCTTTCTGATACACGCGTCGTGACGGCTTGGAAATCCTGCTTGCATCGTGGACACGAGGCTCGCCGTCGAAATACACGAGACCGAGTTCGAGCTCACGATGACCCTTACCCTTACCGACAGAAGAAATGTATCCCGATTTCTTGAGCGCGTGAGCGATATTTTCCATGAATTTGGAACTGGTCACGACAACCGAAGCTTTGCCAACTGCATTGGCATTTTTGATTCTGACTATGAGATCTCCGATTGGGTCTGTTACCATGATTTTTATTATTACCAGGATGACTTCTTGATACCGGGAATCATGCCTTCGTTGGCATATTCGCGGAAACAAATGCGGCACATATCGAAATCTCTCATATAAGCGTGCTTTCTGCCGCAACGGAAACAACGTCGAACGACTCTCGACTTGAATTTCGGGGTCCTCTTGGACCGCGCTATCATTGCTTTTGTTGCCATTTGTTTTAACCTCTGTCTGTAATCTTGCAAAGAAAATCGGATTGGTTAGTTTCCCCCTCGCGCTCCGCGCTCGGGGATATACTTCCAATCATTTTCCTCGAAAAATACGTTACTTTTGAGGTATCTGTATACTAGCAGAAGGTGGGTTTGGAGTCAATGATTCTAATCATAGCCAGTAAGAGCTACCTTGCTCCATCATAAATTTACCTCTTGATAAATTCACCAAATGTCATCTTGATAAAATCCTTATCGCGAATGCCGTTCATCTCATAAACTTGAGTGGCAGAACACCGCTTGGCGTTTTCTTTCGACAGACCAAGCATATCGACAGCCTTCCATAATTCCTCTTCACTTTTTGCTTCTATCTCCATATAAGTATTTAGTTTCGGCCAAGTATCAAAATCAAATTCAACGTTATCTTTTGTCCATCTTACCCTTTTCTTTTCTTGTTCAAATTTCACCACCATACCGATAGAAAGCAAAAACTCCTTTGTCTTATTGAAATCACTGACTTGCACTTCAACCTCTTTCATACCATCGTCGTCGCCTTTAGAAGATTTGACACCTAGTCGTTGCTTATATGCGAGCATTACTCTGTCACCTTCGTCGCGCAATCTGACCCAAGCGGCCTGCTTGTCCAGCGTAAAACCGGGAAAATCGAAAGAACATGACTGATAGGGGTATTCACCCACTTTCTTTGCGCCGATATCTATGAGTTTCTTTTCCATCTCGGCCACATCTATATCCAGGAATTTTACTTCGTATTCATTCATTGATCTTTGTGCTTATGTGAACCTAGTAAAATTTATCTTATCTTTCTTTTGTTCTTCCAAATCTGTCGGGCGATGAGCCGCATTGCGGAAATACGTAGCCCCAGCATCCAATTTCTCTGGATTATGATCTCCGAAGATATACCTAACAGTATCTTCATTGCACATATTTGGATTTGTCTTATCTCCAACGACTTTCCTCAGGGTTGGAAGAACCTTTTCACCTCGGACGAGGACAATTTCGGAATCTCCTGACAAGAGATGCCGTAATGTCGCGTCTTCGATTTCTGGAGACATGCCTCTACCCTTTAGCACCATTTCGCGCACAATATCCTCTGTTAGCTTCTTAGAATTGTGCCGTACGATATATAGACCAGAATCTTCC
>JAMDBV010000044.1 GCA_023487965.1 Patescibacteria group bacterium | reverse complement strand
ACAAAGCAAAGTTTTGCCAAAAAAATGCCAAGAATGTCGTAACTGACAAAAGGGCCGATTCAATCATTCACAGGACTATAAAAAAAGTCAGCGACGATGTGGCGGAAATGCGCTTCAATACGGCCATCAGCGCCATGATGATTGCGATGAATGAAGTCGAAAAGTGTGAAAGTCTGAGCAGGGAACAGTACGGTACCTTATTGAGACTATTGGCTCCGTTTGCGCCCCATATAACCGAAGAATTATGGGCAATTATGGGTAATAGGAAGAGCATACATTTGGCGTCATGGCCACAATACGACGAACGTCTATGTGCGGATGAAAAAGTAACTATGGTGGTGCAGATAAATGGCAAGGTCAGGGCGGATTTTGAGACGGATCCGGATAGCGACGAGGAGAGTGTTAAGACGATTGCCCTCACGATGCCGGAGGTCAAAAAATGGACCGATGGCAAACGAATCGCCAAAATAATTGTTGTGAAAAATCGGCTAATCAATATTGTTGTCGAATAACTTGACTTATATATGCATAGGTGATAAAACTAATACATATAAAAGACAACATTATCCGTAATAAAGCAAACATGGCCACAAATACCATATCGTTCAAGCCAAAGCAGATCGTAAAGAAGCTATTATCATCTCTGCCTGATCGCGCTTCGGATATTATCACGCTGCGCTTCGGACTGGGCAAAGACATTCGCAGACTGACCTTGGACGCTATCGGCAAGAAATATGGTATTACTCGCGAGCGCGTGCGCCAGATCGAAAATTATGCTATCGACACTATACGCAAGTCAGATGAATATCGTGGCGAGAAAGCGGCCTTCGCGGAATTGGAAACGCTACTCCATTCCCTGGGTGGCATAGTCGTCGAGGATGATTTCTTGGGACATGTTTCCAAAGACAGAAGTCTCCAGAATTGCGTGCATTTTCTCTTGGCGGTCGGCGAGCCATTCAAGAAAGTAAAAGAAGACGATGATCTAAAGCATCGCTGGCATGTCAATGAAGAACTAGCCAAACAGGTGGAAGCCGCTCTAAAAAAACTGTATACAAGTCTCGGTGTGGATGAACTTCTGCCTGAGTCGGAAATGATCAACCGATTCTTACAGCATCTAGAGGATGTCTCGGAGAAATACAAGAATCAGGAGATTATCAGACGTTGGTTGGCACTGTCAAAAAATATCGACAAGAATACATTGGGGGATTGGGGCGTCTCAAAGTCTCCCAATATCAAGAACAAGGGCGTGCGCGACTACGCATTCTTGGTCGTGAGGAAACATGGTTCGCCTATACATTTCCGCGAAGTAGCCAAACAGATCACGAAGCTCTTCAATAAGAAAGCGCATGTAGCTACAACGCATAATGAATTGATCAAAGATAAACGATTCGTGCTCGTCGGTCGCGGATTGTACGCTCTCGCCGAATGGGGTTATATGCCGGGTGTCGTCAGGGAAGTCATAAAGACTCTTATCGACAAGAATGGTCCGATGACCAAGGATGAAATTGTCGACAAGGTGATGAAAGAGAGGTATGTCAAAGAAAATACGATTGTCGTAAATCTTCAAAATCCAAAATACTTCAGGCGCGATAAGGATGGTAAATATTCGGTTGCGGTTGTGACTGCATAAACGAAAGCATAAATACCCCGCCTCCGGCGGGGTATTTCGCCATATGTGATTTGGATTTTGTCATTTGTCATTGCTATAATGTCACTATGACAGTAAGCGAAGCGATCAATCTCGCTATCCAAAATTTCCAAAGCGGCCCGTTTCAGATCGTCCTGCACATATTGGTAACTATTGCGCCGATATTCCTAGTCGTCTTCTTGTATTTTGTAATGTGGGATCTTTGGACGCAATACGTCAAGGCGGACTATCTGTTCAAAAATAAGCGAACATTGTTGGAATTGCGATTGCCAAAAGATACATTCAAATCCCCCCTTGCCATGGAGACATTTCTGAATTCGCTCCACAATACGTCCGATGGCAGTAAATTCAAGCAATATTGGAATGGGGAAGGTCGGCCATTCTATTCTCTGGAAATTGTCTCCGTAGAAGGCAATGTGAAATTTTATATATGGACCGAGGCGGCGCGCAAGGCCGGTGTCATATCGGCATTATATTCTCAATTCCCGGAAATCGAGATCGAGGAGAGGCCTGACTATGCTTCGAGTGTGCATTTTGATCCCAAAGTTATACGCATATGGGCCGGTGAAATGACATTTACCAAGAAACCGAATGAGCCGTATCCGATCAAGACATATGTTGATTATGGCCTCGATAAGGATCCAAAGGAAGAATACAAAGTAGATCCCATGACACCACTCATCGAATTCCTCGGCTCGGTTCCGCCAAATCAGCAAGTCTGGATACAGATCATGATCACGGCGCACCGCAAAGGTAAAAAGGCGGGATTCTTTATGAAGGAAACGGATCTTTGGGAAGAATCGGTCAAAAAACTCATGAATTCGCTCATGATCCGTAATGAAAAGACAAAAGTGTCCGGTGACAAGAGCGAAACAGGCTTTCTTATCAGTCCGACGTTGTCGCAGGTTGAAAAGGATATTATCGCCGCATTGGAGCGCCGTCTTACGAAGCACGCTTTCGATGTCGGTATCCGCGCTCTCTACATCGCGCCGAAGGACGAATTCAATACACCCTTTGGTATCGGTGGCATAGTGAGCAGTTTCAAACATTTTTCAGCGGCGCATATGAACGGTTTCAAACCAAACGGCAAAGTGTGGCACAGCAAGCTCGAGTCCCCGTGGCATGATTACAAAAATATGCGCAGGAATAAATTTGGCAGATTGGGTCTCGCGGCATACAAGCGCCGTTCGTATTTCTTCGAACCGTTCAAAAAAACTCCGCTGGTTTTAAACTCGGAGGAATTGGCGACGATTTATCACTTCCCGGGCTCCGTGGCGGCAACACCGTCATTGACCAGAGTACCGTCCAAGAAGTCAGAAGCGCCGGCCAATCTGCCTGTAAAATAATTGTATGTCATTTTTGGGAAAAACCGTTGTGTTCATACGAAGACATGTCGCATATGCGATTATTGTCGCTGTTATCGTTCTCTCCGGTCTAGTCACGACGGTATTTTATTCATTGCCACCGTCGAATTTTCCAAGCAGTCTCAAAGTAATGATTGCCAAAAATACATCACTGGGACAGATTGCCGATCAATTGGTGCGGGACGATATCATTCGCTCGGCTTTCATATTCAAGGTGTATACATACATTCTCGGCGGCAGTCGCAAGGTCATGGCCGGGACATACGTATTCGACGAACCGCAATCGGCTCTGCGCGTGGCGTATCGGACGATTACCGGCAATCAGGGCTTGTCTCGCGTCAAAATAATAGTGCCTGAAGGTATCGCTTCATACGATATAGCGCGGATTTTGGATAAGAACATTCCTGATTTTGACGCCAAATCATTTTTGCAATTGGCAAAACCGAAAGAGGGATATCTTTTTCCGGATACGTATTATTTTTATGACAATGTCGAACCGGCGGAGGTTGTGAATACGATGGTCGACAATTTTGACAAGAAGACGGCTTCGATCGATTTCCTCATGACGATATCGAAGCGCTCGGAGGCGGATATAATCAAAATGGCATCGATTGTCGAGAGGGAAGCGGTGAATACGAAAGACAGACGTTTGGTCGCCGGTATTCTCTGGAAGCGTATTGATGCGGGCATGCCGCTCCAAGTCGATCCGCCGTTTTTCTATTTCCTCGGCAAATCGTCGCTTGAATTGACTCTCGACGATCTGAAGACGGAATCACCGTACAATCTGTATCTCAACAAGGGTTTGCCGCCGACCGCAATCGGCAATCCGGGTCTGGACGCGATCAGTGACACACTGCACCCGACAGACTCACCGTATTGGTTCTATCTCTCCGACAAGGACGGCACTATGCACTACGCGATCAATCACGAAGGTCATCTGGCCAATAAGGACAAATACCTGCAATAACATTTGCAACAAGCACTGCGATGGTTATAATCGCCATATGAATGAAAAGCGCAAGCAAAAAGTCTATATAGGCCTGTCAGGCGGTGTCGATAGCGCCGTTTCGGCGGCATTGCTAAAGAAGACCGGCTATGACGTCCGCGGCGTATATATCAAGGTCTGGCAACCGGAATGGATACAATGCAATTGGGCCGAAGAGAGGCGTGATGCGATGCGTGTTGCGGCGCATCTCGATATACCATTCGAAACGCTTGATCTGGAGGAACAATATAAAAAAGATGTTATTGACTATATGATCGCGGAATACAGTCGCGGACGAACGCCAAATCCCGATGTTATGTGCAATAAAAGCGTGAAATTCGGAGGATTTTATGATTATGCCATGAATGAGGGAGCGGATTTTGTTGCTACAGGACACTATGTGCGTATTGCTCGAATCGACACAAATGGCGCGGCGACATATTCCTCCATCGGAACCCACCCTCTCGTCCCGCCTCTTCGGCGTGACTCGGGGTTACTTCTCGGCCTCGGTCTGCTGACCTCGGCCTCCGAAATGTTCCTCGAGAGGAATATGTCGCCGCGCCCTACCTCTTCTGTAGGGCGAGAGGGCGGGTTCCTCAGGAGGAATGATTTGACCGAAAACTGTGACGGAAATGAAAAGTACCGATTGCTTGCTGGCGTGGATCCAAATAAAGATCAATCATACTTTCTCTGGACTTTGAAACAAGAGCAGTTGCCGCATATATTATTCCCGGTCGGAAACATGCGCAAAGACGAAGTGAGAAAATTGGCCAAGAAGTTCGCGCTACCCAATGCGACCAAGAAGGACAGTCAAGGACTCTGCTTTATCGGCAAGGTCAATATCAAGCAATTCCTCTCGCATTATGTAGAAACCGAGAAGGGTAATGTTCTCGATCGAAATGGTAATGTGATCGGTGAGCATGACGGTGCGATATTTTATACAATCGGCGAAAGGCACGGATTCCGGGTGAAAAGTGTGTCGGATAATGATGAACGACTCTTCGTCATCGATAAAGACATGGACCGGAATACGATAACAGTCGCTCACAAAGGAGAGGACAAGACAAATGCGATTACGATATCAAATACAAATTGGATCGGCGAATCTGCGCCGGAAGGTGAAAAGCTGGAAGCCAGGTCACGCTATCGCGAACAGCTGAAGAGTATAAGCATAAAGGAGCGATCATTGACCGATTTTGAAATAAGATATATCGATCCGGTGGAAACACCCAGTTCCGGTCAATCGCTAGTGGTGTACGATGGCGAAGAGTGTCTCGGCGGAGGCATAATAGACTGATCAGAGGAAATTCCTTATAAGTGCGACAACCGATATGAGAAATCTCAAAAAAGCGCTTCGCCTTTCGATTGTTTCCTGCGTGACCATCTCGCAATGCTCCAAATCGCGATAGAAATGATCTTCCAACGCCTTGGCGAAATGATGATCTGTAGAAACGATATTCGCCTCAAAATTGTAATGCAGACTCAGGCGGTCGATATTCATGGAACCGACAGATGACCAAATACCGTCAACCGTCACTGTTTTGGCATGTATCATATTGCCTGAATATCGGTAAATACCGATGCCACTGTCTATCATATTTTGCCAATACGACATTCCTCCGATATCGACAATCGTATGATCCGATTTCTTCGGCAAGATGATGCGCACATCAGCGCCTCTGCGTGCGGCACGGCGCAACAATCGCAATATACGGTGGCTCGGTACGAAATACGGTGTGGTAATAAAAACCTTTTTTTCTGCCGCGCGCAGCGCTTCTGCCAATGCGCTCGATGCTTGGCGTCGTCCCGGCGTCGGATAATTGGTCATGTATCGGAATGTATTGCCATTGTATTTTAGTTTTCGTGTCAATGGCCGGGAATGTATCGCGCGGTCCCACATGCGATCGAAAGCGTTTTCCATCTGATGCGCGGTTGTACCCTCGACGCGCATATTCGTATCGCGCCATGACAGGAATGGTCTGGACATGCATATACTGCCGGTATAGCCGATGTGTCCGTCAATGACCAATGTCCGTCTATGATTGCGCAAGAACCACGAACGTATACGTGGCAATTTGTCATAGCGGGGTAGGAGCGAGCGCCAGAAAACCATCTCGACACCTCGGCTTTTCAATTCATGGACTGTATTTGCGTTCAGGAGACCAAAACTGCCTGCGGCATCAATGAGTATTTTTACGGAAACTCCCGCGGCCGCGCGCTCGGCGCAAATGTCAAGCAATCTCCTTCCATAACCTTCATTTTCAAATATGAATTGTTCTAGGACAATACGCTTCTCGGCCTTAGCGCAATCGTGCAGAATATCATTCCACGTCTCTTCATTGCTTATATAGAGTTTCCATGGAGTTTCGGCAGTCATGTGGATATTATATTGTATATCTTTCCATATAACCATTTATAGATTAGCATATAGGATATGAATATGTTGCTAGATCACAAAAAGGTGCGATTCAACTATGAGATAGCCGACACATTCGAGGCGGGCATAGAGCTTTCGGGTATCGAGGTGAAGTCTCTGCGCATGGGTCGTGGTTCATTGGATGGCGCATATGTGATCATTCGCGGTGGGGAGACCTACCTTGTCAATGCATTTATTCCGCCGTATCAAGAAAATAATACTCCTCGCGACTATGAACCGAGGCGCAATCGCCGACTCATATTGACCAAGAATGAGATCAAAAAACTGTCGAACGTTGACGAAGGCAAGAACTTGACAATAGTGCCAGTCTCTATGTATACTAAGAATAACAGAATCAAGGTTGAGGTGGCTGTGGCGAAAAGTAAGAAAAAATACGACAAAAGGGAGACGATAAAGACACGCGAGGTGAATCGGGAATTGAGGAGGGAAATGAAGAGGGGGTGAACATTGAAATAGATATTATTCATGACCCGGATCCTCGCATTCGCGAGGATGACACGGGTAAAATTGGGGATGATCGGCATAGACATTTGAAGGCAAATATTTGTGCGGCGGAAGCAGTATCGACTTCACAATCCGATGCAAAACAATAAATGCTAGATCCACTGTTTCTCCGTATTTCGGAGCTGCTGAATTTGCATTCGCGCGCGTTTAACGCGCCCGTCTCTTAGTGGGGATCCTTACCATTAGGAAGGCGCAATAATCTGGATGTAGGTATTTGGGATTTCTCAACCCAAAACCGAATCATTGAGATCGCAATGTGGCGTTTTGTTCGCTTTTATAACCACATTTGCTAAAACACAAGGCGTACTACCGTCGTAGAATCATCTATTTCGCATCAATTGCACCCGGGTTCGATTCCCGGCATCTCCACAAAAATAAGGAGCGAAGCGACTATATTTTGTAGGACATCGCCACGCCTATGGCGGGGCGATGCCGCACCCTTGCTCCACTCAAATGAGTCTGTGAATATTTCGTAGATTCATAGAGTTAGCTCACCACGTAATTTGCAGATGGCGATTCGCATATTGTCGAGGACCTCGGTATACCAAAAAGACGATGGCAAGAAACTCCGCAAAAAATCCAGACGTGCGACATACAATCACAAAATCTTCCAATAATAGTGATTTGCCGTTTTGTCGTACCGATTGATCTTATCAATGATAAAATCCAACAGGGTAGACACCGTACTCAAGTATGATTAAATGTAAATATGATATTTAGCGCCATGAGACATTCGCACGCCGCGGAAAATTCAAGGGCATTTACACTTCTGGAATTGATGGTTGTTATAAGTATTACTGGACTTCTTGCTAGCGTGATCCTCGCTTCGCTGAGTGGTGCCAGAATAAAGGCCGAGAATAGCCGAATCAATCAGTTGGTTGAACAATATGAAACCGCGTTTCGATGGTACGAGACAGAACATGGCACTATACCGATAATTACAGGTACAAATGACTGGGTCTGTGTCGGTACAGGATATCCGAATGCTAAATGTCGTTATATCTCCGGTCAGCCGGCAGTCGAAAGTTCAGAATTAACATCGGATCTCTTGCCATACATAAAGGATACAAATACTCCCGCAACAACTGTCCTGAATTTTGGATCGTCGTGTTCAGCGGAGGATGTGCAGGACTGGGGCTGTGTTGAAAATAATATACCTTATGTCGGCATCTCATATGTATGCTCGGATCACACGAATAACGTCTGTACTAGAGGCGGCCTTATGTGGGGGCTAAGAGGATCAGACCGGTGTACGGTGCCCAATGCTATTACTATACGAACATCTAATGATACCGTCTGCATATTACCCCTAGTCGGTAGTGGATCTGCCATTAACTGAATAGTTATATATTCAGGATCAACGATTGACCTAAACTTTGTAAATCCGCGATTTCGTGTAATAATCAGATTTATGAGCACAGCGTCAAATTTTGCGCCGAATGGCGCGGGGAACGGCAGGAAGAATAAGAAAAATGGCCGAAATAGGCAGTTTTTGCGCATGAATTTTTTCAACGCTTTTGTCACGGCAATTCTAATCTTTCTCATCATTGCCGGAACATATTCCGAACTTTCCAATCAATCATCAAACCCAACCGACTCTATTTCTCTCTCCACACTTGCCACCGACATAAAGTCGCGCAAAATAAGCGGCATTTCTATTCAGGGCGATACTATTGTAGCGACGTACAATGACAAAAGTACAAAGAGCGCGCAAAAAGAGCCCGATGCGTCCGTAACCGACAGTCTATTCCGGCTCGGCGTCACCAGCACCGATATCGGCACCACGACCATCGCCGTCGCCAGTCCCTCCAATTTCTATTTCTGGCTTTCGCAACTCGCACCCTTTATCGGACCGATATTACTCATAATATTCTTTGTTTGGATACTCTCGCGACAAGTGCGTGGCGCGGGAATGCAGGCGCTATCCTTTGGTCAATCAAAGGCCAGAATATCCATGCCGGATGATTTGAAGAAAAAGGTCACGTTCAAGGATGTTGCCGGGTGCAAGGAAGCCAAGCAAGAATTGATGGAGATAGTTGACTTCCTTAAGAATCCGAAGAAGTTTATCGATATCGGCGCAGAAATCCCGAAAGGTGTATTGTTGATGGGCGCGCCGGGAACGGGTAAGACACTTTTGGCGAGGGCGGTTGCAGGCGAAGCCGGTGTCGCATTTTTTGCCATTTCCGGCTCGGAATTTGTCGAGATGTTCGTTGGCGTGGGCGCGTCGCGTGTACGGGATCTTTTCAATACGGCCAAGAGTCAGGCTCCGGCTATCGTATTTGTCGATGAAATAGACGCCGTTGGTCGCGCTCGCGGTACAGGTATGGGTGGAGCCAATGACGAAAGGGAGCAAACACTCAATCAGATTCTGGTCGAAATGGACGGATTTGAGCAGAATCAGAAAGTCATAGTTATGGCCGCGACCAATCGTCCGGACGTGCTGGACCCTGCGTTGTTGCGACCGGGAAGGTTCGACCGCCGTGTCACGATAGATTTGCCGGATAGAGAGGATCGCGAAGGCATACTACATATCCACGTAGCAAAAAAGCAATTGGCGGAGGATGTCAATTTCAAGATAATCGCCGAGCGTACCCCCGGATTTTCCGGTGCTGATCTCGCATCTCTCGCCAATGAAGCGGCGATTCTGGCCGCTAGGGAGAATCGCACCAAAATCGGACAGTACGACTTCATTCGTTCTATCGAGAAAGTTATGCTAGGTCCGGAAAGAAAGAGTCATTTATTGACCCCAAAGGAAAAGGAAATAACAGCATATCACGAAGCGGGCCACGCTATCGTTGCCTCGGTTCTGCCATTTGCCGATCCGGTACATAAGATATCTATCATTTCACGCGGACGCGCCGCCGGCTATACGCTCAAGCTTCCTATTCAGGACCGGAAATTGCAGTCAAAGAAGGAATTTCTGGACGATATCGCCGTATCGCTAGGCGGGTACGTCGCCGAATCGATGATGTTCGGAGACATCACGACTGGAGCGTCAAATGATCTTCAGGTATCCACGGCATTGGCCAGGAATATGGTAACGCAATACGGCATGTCGGAAAATATAGGTCCGGTGGCGCTCGAGAGTCCTGTGGGCAAAGTCATGTTCGGTATGGGTGTCAATGATAGGGAATATTCGGAAAAAGTCGCGTCGGAAATAGATGCGGAGGTTTCCGGAATAATGAAGGAGGCCAGGACGCGCGCCGTGAATGTGCTTGATAAATACAAGAAGGCATTTGAAAGTGTGGCCAAGAGACTGATCGAAAAGGAAACGATTGAGCGAGATGAATATGAGACGATTCTGGTGACGCATGGTATAGAAATCAAGGGTGAGGAAAAGGTTTCGTCGACGCCGAGGTCCAACCTCGGCACTACCGGTGTGACAGTTTGAATAGCGACACGTATTTGCGATTTCGCTTCGGCTCGGCTATTATTCTTCGCATAGCAAAGACCCATCCTTAGCTCAGCTGGTTAGAGCACAGAGCTTATACCTCTGGGGTCCCTGGTTCGAATCCAGGAGGATGGACAAATATGGACATGAATTGACTGCGTTCTAACGATCTGGGTCACTATTCGAATCCAGGAGGATGGACAAATATGGACATGAATTGACTGCGTTCCAACGATCTGGGTCACTATACTTTTGCTATATTTGAATATATGTTATACTGCGGTCAATATCATAATTATCAACAGTATTAGCAAATAATATAAAATAATAGAAAACATGAATTCCGGTAAAAAATCAACAGCTATCATAGTTGCAGTTTTGGCCATAATCGTTGTTGTTGTCATCGTTATTTCGGGCAAGGGTGGCAATAGCACTCCCGCCATAAATACGGAGAATTCTCCTACAGAAACAACGACTCCGGTTCCGGTATCCGAAACAACAAAGGTGTCGAGCACATTGTCAGAATATAAAAATGATGAGCTTGGCTTCTCGGTGAAATATCCGAATACATGGGAAAAAGACGAGGCCAATTCGATGATCACATTTGTTATTCCTCTCGACAAGAGTCAGGTCTCGACGATCGCAAGTCTGCAGGCAAATATCAATGTCACTGCCGGCACATGCCTCTTCCCGCCGCTCTCCTCCATCAAGGATCGTAGCAAGATAACAGTAGGCGACCTCAGCTTCAATACCATAACCATATCAAATACCGTGAAGGATCGGCAGTACTATTCTAGGATATATTCGCTCCAAAACGGCGATGTCTGCTATATGTTTTATTACAATGCCATATCATACTCGCCAGCCACCAAGAATCTCAAAGGATCTGAGGCTACACAGGCAAACAACAACAACAGGGCAATTATCAGTGCCAGTGAAAATGATTTTATCGCCACGGTCAAATCATTCAAATTCGTCACCGGTCCCCAAGGTATAGATGAAACCAAGGCGGCTCCCGTAAAATAACATGAAGAAAACACTCATAGTCATAGCACTCATCATAGTAGTCCTCGTCATATACAGTTGGACATCGTACAACGGACTTGTCACCTTGAATGAGGCGGCAACCGCGCAGTGGCAGCAAGTAGAGGCGCAATATCAAAGACGTGTAGACCTTATCCCTAACCTTGTCGAATCGGTAAAAGGCGCAATGAAGCAGGAGCAGACAGTATTTACAGCTCTCGCCGATGCTCGTACCAGATACAGTGGCGCAGCGACGGTCAGTGAAAAGGCTGCGGCAGCGGGTCAAGTCGAATCAGCCCTCGGCAGATTGCTTGCGGTTGTCGAGAATTATCCAACCTTGAAGTCATCCGATACGGTTCAAAACCTGATGACACAACTCGAAAGTACCGAGAATCGGGTGAGCGTCCAAAGACAGCGTTACAATGACGCCGTCAGAACATATGAAGTGGCGATCAAGCGTTTTCCTCGTTCGGTAATCGCATCAATATTCGGATTTACGGACATAAATTACTTTGAGGCCGCACCAGGCGCAGAGAATGCTCCGCAGGTTCAGTTCTAAACATGAAAAAGGCAGTTACAACGCTACTATTGCTTTTGCCAATAGTGGCGTTTGCCTATTCGAGTCCCGGTAAGCCGGCCGGTTATGTCAATGATTTCGCCAACATTATCGATGCTGGTACGAAATCATCGATCGAAGGCAAATTGCAGGCGCTGGATCGCGCTAGTGGCATTCAGGTATCCGTGGTGACTGTGAAATCGCTCGGTGGCGATACGATAGAGAATTACGCCGTTCAGTTATTCCAGGAATGGGGTATCGGGCGCGCAAAGCGTGATACGGGCGTCCTCCTCCTTGTGGCGCCAAATGAAAGGGAGGTGAAGATTGAGGTTGGTTACGGACTCGAAGGCGATCTCACCGATATACAGTCGGGTATCATTATACGCAACATTATCATTCCGGCATTCAAGGAAAGTAATTATTCTAAGGGTATCAGTGATGCCACGGATGCGATCATTGCCATAGTCACAAAATCACCCGAAGCCGCGAATTATCAGAATTCGCAGAGTTCAGGGGGCAGTAGTGATACGAACTACGCGCCATTCATTTTTGTCATTTTCATTGTGCTCAATTTCTTGTCGATTGTTCTCGGCAAGAGTAAATCATGGTGGCTCGGCGGCGTCATTGGCGCGGTAATCGGCCTCGTTATCGCCCTTATATGGGGTTTCCTATTCGTTGGGCTCACATGGATAGCGATTCTGACAATAGCGGGCCTCATATTTGATTTCATTGTTTCCAAGCATCCACCGAGTGGCGGTAGGGGCATGTGGTTCGGTGGTATGGGCGGTCGGGGGAGTGGCGGCTTCGGCGGATTTGGCGGCGGCATGTCGGGCGGAGGCGGAGCGAGCGGGAGATGGTAGAATGCATTTTCAATAATATCTACGCTACGCTATACTTGAATATAATTACAATAAAATATTATGCGACAAACACAATTATTCACAAAAACCAGAAGAGAAGCGCCACGCGATGAAGTTGCCAAGAATGCCGAGCTTCTCATTCGGGCCGGATATATACACAAGGAGATGGCTGGAGTGTATTCATATCTGCCTTTAGGTCTTCGCGTGCTCAATAAGATAGTAAATATTATTCGTGATGAGATGAACGCAGTCGGGGGCCAAGAATTGCTTCTCGCATCGCTACAGAACAAGGAAACATGGGAGAGGAGCGATCGTTGGGACGATGGCAAGGTTGACGTATGGTTCAAAACGGCGATAAAGAACGGCAATGAAACCGGTCTTGCATTCACACATGAAGAGCCGCTTACAAATATCATGCGCGATCATATACGTTCATTCCGTGACCTGCCGATAGCGGCATATCAATTCCAGACAAAATTTCGCAATGAAGTTCGCGCCAAGTCCGGTATTATGCGCAGTCGGGAATTTCTGATGAAGGATCTATATACATTTTGCCGAGATGAAAAAGAACAGGGTGAATACTATGAGAGATTGAAGGAGGCGTATGTGAGAGTATTTGACCGACTAGGTATCGGAGCGGAGACATTCGTGACATTTGCAAGCGGAGGATCATTCTCGAAATATTCACATGAATTTCAGACCATAACTGATGCCGGCGAAGATATCATATACGTCGATAATACAAAAAGAATCGCGATCAATAAGGAAGTGTACAACGATGAAGTTCTGAGTGATCTCGGAGTCAACAAGTCTGATTTAAAAGAGATGAAGGCCGTTGAAGTCGGCAATATATTCAATCTTGGCACGAAATTTTCCGATGCTCTGGGTCTCAACTATAAGGACGAAAATGGTGAGAGTAAGCCGGTATTTATGGGCAGTTATGGCATAGGTCCCGGCCGGGTTATGGGTACGATTGTTGAATTGAGATCCGACGATAAGGGCATAGTCTGGCCGGAAAGTGTAACGCCGTTTGCTATTCATTTGGTACTCATAGAAGGTAAAGACGATAAAGCGAGAAATGCGGCGGATAGGTTGTACAGGGAATTGATTGCGAAAAATATTGAAGTACTATATGACGATCGATCACTGAGCGCCGGTGAAAAATTCTCGGACTCTGACCTTATCGGTATCCCGAAGAGGTATGTCATAAGCGATAAAACATTGGCTAGCGGGAGCGTCGAGGTGAAAGATAGGATGACAGGGAAGGTGGAGATGGTCATGGTTGATTCTGTATGTAAATAAATGACATTTTTTTGAAATCACGATCTCCGTCTGCGATATATTTATCGCATCTCATATACACACTGTGCCATCCTCATGTGCCATACACGTTCTTTGTGTCATCTTCGCGATCCTTGTATTGTCCTCATGTTCCAATCCTTGTATTGTCCTCATGTTCCATGTGTCATCCTCACACCCTTTGTGTCATCCTCGCACCCTTGTGTCATCCTCGCGAAGGCGAGGATCCATGTCTATCCACCAGCTTCTGTTATACTTGTCCCATGAATACCAAGACCTATTGTGTATA